>JBMTPW010000080.1:0-7707 GCA_049444115.1 Ilumatobacteraceae bacterium
CCCCCCTTGCCCACAATGGGAGTGTGGGTTCGAGCCCCACCCCGGGCACCTTCTGCGCACCCCGGAATTCGGTTTCCACCTTGTAGAGAATTCCCACGTAGCCTGTTCCTCGGAGTGCCGGGAAGACGGGTCGGCGTCGAAAGAGAGACGCCCTCATGTCAGTAGTTCTACTTGTTGTCGGTCTGGCCCTTGCGGCCGTCGGTGGCGATCGCTTCGTACGTGGCTCGGTTGGCCTGGCGAGTTGGCTTCGTGTGCCGCCAGGAATCATCGGTGCCACGGTTGCGGCCTTTGCGACCTCCAGCCCTGAGTTGACGGTTGGAGTTCTCGCAGCAATCGATGGTCGACCAGACCTGGCGTTGGGCGATGCAATGGGATCGAACATGGTGAATCTGAGTGTGGTTTTCGGATTCACGTTGCTGTTGTATGCCATTTCGGTTCATTGGCGAGAGATCAGGCGTGAGCTGCTCACCTTCGTGGTTGCACTCGGGGCGATCCTTGTTGTCGGCTCCGACGGAAGAATCAACCGCGCCGAAGCATCGTTGATGATCCTGGTTTTCGTGTTGTGGCTGTTCCGCATGGCTCGTGAGGCACGAACCGTGCGAAGTCATGTCGAGATTCTCGGCGACTCCGACCACCGAACTGTTGTGGTCGATGTAGCCGTTGGCCTATTGATGCTGGTTGTCGCCGGTCGAATCATCGTCCAGGGCGGAAAGGAAATCGGTGAGTACTTGGGTTGGAATCAATTCGTTGTCGGGATTGTGATCGTTGCCATTGGTACCTCGGCCCCTGAACTCGTGACGACGCTCGTCGCGTTGCGACGAGGAGAGATTGGCATTGGTGTCGGAACGGTGCTGGGTTCGAACATTTTCAACTCCCTCTTCATCGTCGGAATCGTTGGAACCATCCAACCGATTGAGGTCGACCGAAGGATGACGGGTGCCGCTCTCGGGATGTCACTTGTCGCATCCGGTCTCCTCATTCCTGGAAGGAGGGGAGAACTCCGAAGAATGCGGGGAGTTCTCTTGCTCGCTGCATACGCCGTCTTCATTGTGGTAGTCCTCGCCAGTCAACGTCACTAGCTGGACGAGTTGCAGACAGGGGCTATCGGATTCGGTCAAATTGATGGCTCAGGAAATCTGGGGCTCACTTTCGGTGAGCGCGACTGGTCGGACGACCTTTCGGCCTCCAAGACCCCCTTCCCAGGAATGGGAGTGTGGGTTCGAGTCCCACCCCGGGCACGCGGGGCTCATCGGCAGCGAGTTCCAGGGACGGGCACGACCCCCTCGATCAGGTAGCGGTGAACCGTGTCGTTGATGCAGTCGTTGATGCCGTAACCGCCGTGGTTCAAACTCTCGACAGCAACGAGTACCGCGGACTCGAGGGCGGACGCCATTCGCTCGGTGGACGCGAACGGTGTCGCTGGATCTCCGGTATTGCCGATGACGAGGAGCGCCGGTGCTCCGGAGCCATTGATCTCGACCGGTTCATCAGCACTTGCTGGCAGGGCATTGCAGGCTGGAGCCGAGAAGGAGCCAGTCGGGTGGATCAATGGTGCGATAGACGACAACTCGACCGCCAGTTCGGCGAATTCGTCGGCTGACGGACGCGAGACCGCATCCATGCATTCGATCACGGTGAACGCCTCGAGTTCGTTGCCCCACGTCCCGTTCTCTCGTCGCTGGGTGTAGGCATCTGCGAGCTGTTGGAGCACACTGCCATCACCTTCGAGGGCCAGCGCTATCGCTTCTGCGAACGTTGGCCAGATCTCCTTCGAATACATCGCAGTGATCGTTGCTGTCTGAAGCACGACCTCGTTCACAACGGGGCGTTCGGGCATGCCAGGGACTCCGCCTTCAGCAGCACGGGACCAGAGTTCGAGAAATGCCTCGGTTGGGTCGCCATCGTGCGGGATGGGACACTCGGCTCCGACTTCGAGGCACAACTGAAAGAACTCCTCGAGCGAGGCTTGGAAGCCCACCGACTGTTGACGGGCGGACTCGATCGGATCGGAAACCGGATCGGCGCAGCCATCGAGCACCGCGGCACGAACCGTGTTCGGAAACAGCGTCACCCACGTGGCTCCCAATTCGCAACCGTACGAAGCTCCGAAGAAGCTGATCGTCTCTTCCCCGAGACTGCGGCGCAGAACGTCGAGATCGCGCGCTGTTGACGCTGTCGTCATATGAGCAATTGCGCTTCCGGTCCGCTCGATGCAACCGGCAGAAAAATCAGCTACCAGGGAGATCTGAACTTGCCGTTCCCCTTCATCTTGCGGAGTGAGGTCTGTGGCTGCAGTCAACGAGTCGTAATCGTCGATGCAGTCAATTGCTGGCGTGCTGCCACCGGTGCCGCGTGGATCCATTCCGACGATGTCGAATCTTTGGAGCAATTCGGCATCGAAAAAATTCCCGGCGCCGACCACGAATTCTTCTGCACCGAATCCAGGTCCGCCCGGGTTGACGAGCAGGCTGCCGATGCGCTGTTCGGGGTCGTCGGCAGGTCGCTTGAGTACTCGAATCTCCAGGGTCTCGCCATCGGGGTTGTCGTAGTCGACGGGGACGCGCAATCTCGCCTCTTCGAGTCCCCCATCGATGCTTTTCCACACGAGATCCTGTGATGCTTCGCCGTTGTCCGTTTGCTCGTTGCGTGAGGCGAGGATGCCTGCGACGAGGCCAACGACAAGGGCGAGCACGAGCAGGATGGCAAAGACGGGTAGTCCGCGTCGGCGACCCTTGTTGGAATCACCGTCGGTAGGAATCGTGTCCGTGTCGGACCGTACGGGATCGCTGGGCATGGTGAGCCTTTCTTGTGATGGGGTTTCTGGGAGATCTGGGTCGTCGACTACGGGCGTTTCATCGCGCAAAGTCCAGGCTATGACCACTCTAGGTGGCGCTGGGATCGCCCGGATCGACGCGTACGCACCTGCGGTGAGGTGGGCGAGTAGCGACTCAGCCAGCCCCAGCGATTATCCGTGTGACCGTAGAGATCATTTTCGATGTCTGCCCGTGCCACTCCTTCGAGCCCGCACACACGGGTGGGTGTTCGGGGCTTGTCGACGGGCAGGTCGAAGAACCGTGCCACATGATGGTCGGCGTAATGGTGGCGGAGGCGCCGGATCCGAAATGTGATCTCCACGAGACCGATGACGATGATGGCTCCAACGATCGACGGCCAACTGGGTAGCCAAGTCATGGCACAGGAACCGTAGCGGAGGTTGGCTCGTCTATCCACGGGTGCAGCGAAAACACTTCGCCGACGGAGATCTCGAGGACGTCGGCAAGACGAAGTGCCAGTGACAAACTCGGGCTGTATTCACCCCGTTCGAGGTAGCCGGTCGTCTGGTAGTGAACGCCCACCATGTCGGCAAGTTGCTGGCGGCTCAGACTGCGATCGGTTCGGACCTGCTCGAGTCGGTTGTAGACGGGTGTTTCGTCCTTGGTTGGTCGCCCCACGACGAGTGAGCGTCAATGCTATGTAGTGTCGTTGAAATTATTTCAGTGTCGACTCTCGTCTTGGGTCGACTCGAGATGGTGCGCAGCTTTCGCGATTCGGCGTTAACTGTGTCATCAGACTTCCGGAAAAGTGCACCGGAAGCGATTCAGGAGCGCGAGGCTGCGCTGAGATTGCGGCAACTTTCCAGAAATCTTCGAGCAGCCTCGGCCGATTCCATGCGCCATCGATCGACGGCATCCATGGGGTCGATGGTCCGCTCGAGCGAGTCGATGAATTCGGTGACGCGTGCCAGTTGGGCGTTGATGGTCGAGGAAAGATTCACACCGTTGGCTCGACCGAGAAGAATCTTCAAGAGCAATTCGCTGCGCAGATCACGGAGATGATCAACCGGCGTATGCACCCACTGTCGAAATGCGGACCTGCCCTCCCGAGTAGGCGCGAGGATCCTGCGGTTCCCTCCGGCGATCCCTGGTTCCTCTCCGGCTTCGGCGATGTGACCACGGGTCTTCAACTGCTCGAGCGATCGGTAGGTGAGAGCCCGGGACATGGACCACACTCGCCCGATGTCGGATCCGGGTTTCAGTTGCGCCGCCACGGCGAATCCGTGGGCCGGACCCTGGCAAAGAATTCCCAGGCACGCCCATTCGCCGAGCAAGAGGTCATGAGGATCGGATCGATTCACGCCGGTCCCACTTCGATATCGGTGGCCTTGACACTGGAGTGAACCGTCTCTCCGATCTGCAGTTCCAGTTCCAGTAGTGATGCCGTGGTGATTTCGGCCGTCAAGGGGAGTGGACCGTCGATTCGAACGCGGGCGCGGTCACCGATTCGTTCAATCCCCACGATGGTTCCCGGCCAGATGTTGCGAACACTGGAAAGTTGGGGGGTCTGGCGGGTGACGACGATGGAGTGTGGCCGAATCACGGCCCGCGCCGGGCCGACGATGGGATCGGAGATCACGACGTTCGTTCCGCGTTCGGTGACGAGTACACCGTCACGAGCATCTCCGACGACGAGGTTCAAACCGATCAAATCGGCCACGTAGCGGGATCCGGGTCGGGCCGCGAGATCGTCGAGAGTTCCGCTTTGTATCCGACGGCCGTCCTCGATGACCAGGACGCGATCGGCAAGGGCATGGACGTCGACCGGATCATGAGTGACCAGCAGGGTGGTTCCGGAGAATGTGTCCAGGTGGCCGCGAAGGTCTCGCCGCAGATGGGCGCGTGTGCCGGCATCGAGTGCTGCCAGTGGTTCGTCGAGCAGGAGCGTTCGCGGCATCGTGACCAACGCCCGGGCCAGGGCCACCCGTTGGGCTTGGCCTCCGGACAATGCACGAGGTCGTTGATCGGCCATTTCGATCAGACCGACTCGTTCCAGCCATTCACGAGCGTGTGATCGCGCCAGGTTCTTGGAGACTCCGCGGGCCCGGGGTCCGAAGGCCACATTGTCGAGGACGGACATGTGCTCGAAGAGCAGGTAGTCCTGGAAGACCATGCCGATGGGACGTCGCTCGGGCGGGGTGAAGCGATTGTTGGCTGGATCGTCGAGACGTTCGTCATCGATGGCGACCACGCCGGCATCGAGGGCCAGCAATCCGGCGATGGCCCGCAAGATTGTGCTCTTGCCGGCGCCGTTCGGGCCGAGGATCGCCAGGACTTCGCCCGAGGAAACCTGGAGAGCGACATCGAGGTCGAGTGAACCGAGTTTCAACTCGAGCTGCGCCGAGAGCGTCACGTTCCGACCGCCCGCGAACCGGTGTTCAACCAGCGATCTCGCAGGCCGACCAGCACAGCAAAGGACACCACGATGAGCAGCAGTGCCAGAACGATGGCTTCCTCCGGGTTGCTCTCGAGCGAGAGGTACACGGCCAACGGCATGGTCTGCGTGGTCCCCGGAAAATTGCCGGCGAAAGTGATGGTGGCTCCGAATTCGCCAAGAGCGCGCGCCCACGTGAGAACCGCTCCGGCGATGAGAGCTGGCCGAATGGCTGGAAGCGTCACTCGGCGGAACGTGTACCACGATGAAGCCCCCAGAGTGTGTGCGGCGTCCTCGAAGCGGATGTCGAGTTGACGCAGCGCTGCTTCGACGGTGATCACCAGAAAGGGCATGGCCACAAATGTCTGGGCGATGACCACTCCGGCGGTCGTGAACGGCAGGGTCACATCGAACCAGCGGTCGAGGTACTGCCCGATCAACCCGCGCCGTCCGAGTGCGAAGAACAACGCCACACCACTCACCACCGGTGGCAGAACCATGGACAGAGTGCACAAGGCGCGAATGATGCCCCGACCGCGAACAGAGGACCGTGCCAGAAACCAAGCCAGTGGAATGCCGAGGACCAGCGAGAGCGCCGTCGCCCAGAGCGAGCAGATGACCGACAGACGCAATGCCGTCACTGCAGTATCCGCCGAGAGATATGCCCAAGCTTTCGACCACGGTGTTCGCCAGAGGAGACCGATCAGGGGAAGGGCGAAGAATGCAGCCGCACACCCGGCGATGATCAGGATCGGTGCCGGAACCGCCTTGCGACGAACGTGACGTTTGTTGCCGGTCATGGTGATCGAAAACCGAAAGAGGCCAGGATCCGTCGCCCCTGTGGTGAAAGAACGAAGTCGACGAATCCCTGTGAACCAGCGGTGTCCCGGTTGTCCGTGATGACGACGATGGGGTACTCAGCGGTCACGTTGATGTCTTCGGGAATGGCCACGCCGGTCGCTGCGTCCCCCGCGGCGATGACATCGGTGGTATAGACGATCCCTGCGTCGGCCTCACCAAGAGTCACCTTTGCGACTACGGCGCGTACGTTCTCCTCGAGGGATTTGAACGTGACCGCGACGCCGGCTCGTTCGAGCAGAGTCGTGGCGTATCGACCGCAAGGGACTTCGGGTGCGCAGCCGATCACGACCAGGTCCGGATCCGCCAGATCTGCCACGCTGGAAATGGCGCGAGGATTTCCGGTGGCCACGATGATCTCGGCGCGATTGGTCGTGAATACGACCGGGTCAGCGGCCGTCAGGCCAGCCTCGATCAACCTCGACATGGTGGTCGTATCGGCAGCGGCGAAGACGTCGGCCGGAGCTCCTTCGACGATCTGGGTCACCAGTTCGGATGACGCGGCAAAGTTGAAGTTGACCGAAACACCGGGGCTGGTCGTCTCGAAGGCCGCGCCGAGTGCGGTGAATGCCTCGGTCAGGGATGCCGCCGCGAAAACCGTGATCGTGCGCTGCGCCACGTTGTTCGATTCGGGTTCGCTGCCGCTGACGCCGCAGGCCATTGCCACCAGTGGGACCAGGGCCGGAAACAGCAATCGACCGAATTTCACGATGCGATATTAGTCAACGCATGACTAAAGGTCGTCACCGAATTCTTACGTGTATTCCACAGGTGAGGGGCGCCTTTCAGAGGATCCTGGATTCATGTTCCACGGTCCGGTACGGTTCGCCGGCCGATTCGGCCTCGATCAGATAGGAACAACATGACATCCAAGACATCCCGTATCTCCGCCCTGGTCGCCGCCGGGGGGTTGGTTCTCGCCCTGACCGCATGTGGCGATGACGACGCCGCCGACAGCGCAGGTTCAATCGACACCACCCAGGCGGCCGGCACCACTGCGGCTCCGGCCAAGGAATTGCCGCACTGGACCTACGAAGGTGAAGAGGGTCCGGAGAACTGGGGTGAACTCGCTCCTGAGTATGTTCTGTGCGCCGATGGCTCCGCTCAGACGCCGATCGACATCACCAACACCATCGACGCCGACCTGACCGACCCGCTGTTCTCCTATGACGTGAACTCGGCGACGGTCATCAACAATGGACATACCATTCAGGCCAACGCAGCCGAGGGAAACACTCTCACCGTCGATGGAGTCGACTCGCCGCTGAAGCAGATCCACTTCCATGCCCCGAGCGAACACACCATCGACGGTGAGTCTGCGGCTGCCGAAGTCCACTTCGTCCACAAGACCGACGATGGAGTCATCAGCGTGGTGGGTGTGATGATCGTCGAAGATGCCGCGGCCAATACCGCCTGGCAGCCCTATGTCGATGCCATGGGCACCGTCGAAGGAGCCGAGACCGCGATCGAACTGGACTGGGCTGCCATGCTTCCGGCGGTTCACACCACCTATCGCTACTCGGGCAGCCTCACCACGCCCCCGTGCACCGAAGGTGTGAACTGGTTCCTCATGACCGAGTCCGTGTCCTTGAGCGCCGACCAGATCGCGGCCATCACCGCGGCCTACGAGGGCAATAATCG
>JBMTPW010000081.1:0-7692 GCA_049444115.1 Ilumatobacteraceae bacterium
GCCGAACTCGGCGTGTTCCATCACGTGGGTCGCTTCGGGCTTGGCCCCCGCCATCGCGAACAAGTCGCGAACGCGCACCCCGGTCCAGGTGGTGTCGAACTTGCTCCACTTGGTGACGCAATGGATGTCGAATGTGGTCGTCACTGCAGGAAGTGACTTCAAGTCCTCGAGGCCGATGGTCAGAGGTTCGTTCACCAATCCGAAGATCGAGAGGTTCCACTCGCCTGGTTCGTACACGGGGATCTCACCGACATGAAGAACCGGGAACCGATCAGTGAGGTATTGGCCCGGCGGTAGACGCTTGGGATCGAGACCGCGCTCGGACACACTCTGCCGATTGCGTTCGAAGAAACTCATGGCAACATTGTGTCCGATGCGCTCCGAGTGAGCGAATCGTGCCCTGATCCTGGCGCTTGGCACCCTGTGAGCCGTCACGATTATGGTGAGCACGTGGTGGAGGAGTCGACGCTGTATCTCGTCCGTCACGCCAAAGCCGGCGAACGTGCCCGCTGGAATGGTGACGATCGGTTGCGTCCGCTGTCGGGCAAGGGACGTCGACAAGCGGTCGCAGTGTGCGAACGACTCCATCCATTGGTAGCAACGGCATCGCAACCGACTCTCGTGGCCAGTCCCTACATCCGTTGCATGCAGACACTCGAGCCTCTGGCGGCACGACTTCACGTACCGGTGCATCCCGATGAACGACTGATGGAAGGTTGTGATCGTCAGGGAACACTCGACTTGATCGAGACGCTCCCCCACGGCTCGGTGCTGTGCAGCCACGGCGATGTCATCCCCGATGTGATGGCAGCTCTCGAACGTCGCTCCGCCGACATCACCTCCGAGCCGGACTGGCGCAAAGGAACGGTCTGGGTGCTCACACGCCGGGGTCCGGCCGTCATCGCCGCAACCGTGTGGCCACCACCGGCGATCGATTGAGATCACCGGTCGACGATCGGTGATTCGCAACGATCAGGGATTGCCCTGGGACTCGGCGATCTCCTTGGCCAGACCTTCCACCAATCCGAACACCTCGGCAGGCGGATCGGATGCCAGACATCGATCCACTTCGGGTTGCGCAGCCTCGGCGTCGTCGAGGAATCGGAACAGGGAGATGCCGAGGAAGCAGTGGGCGTCGGCGTAATCCGGATCGGTGATGGTGGCCTGACGAAGGAGCAGCAGGCCGGATTCCAACCTTTGCGGGGCGGACTCGCCACCGTCGGATTGGACTGCGGACAGAACACTGAACCAGCCGAAGTAGGTCAGTGCCTCGACGTTGTCGGGTTCGATGGCCAGGACTCGTCCATAGATATCGAGAACCTGCGGAATGTCGCTCATACCGAGGGACCTGGCCTGGACGAGGAGCGAACTGACACTCCCATCGCCGCTGCCTCCGGTCATTGTCTGGCCGGGAAGTCGTTCGTCGCTGGCGATCACCAGGAGGACGGCGATGACCACTGCGACCACCGCCGACCCGAGGATCCACACCCAGCGACGGGACCGGGGAACCAACGACGGACTCGCTCCCTCGGACAGACGTCGTAGCACGTCGGCGGCCCGTGAGGTGTAGGAGTCCTTGAGCGCGCCGTAATCAGCAGGGTCCATGTCACCCGCGGCCATTTCCTCGTCGAGATCACGCAGGGACGCGAGAAGGAAATCGCGTTCGTGTTCCAGTCGATCGCGCTCCTCAGGACTGAGCATCGGTTGCTCTCGATTCGTCGGCCAAGGCCCGGGCCACAAGTTCGCGGTCGTCCGCGTCAGCGGAACGATCTTCGATCGTCCTCCACCGACGAAAGACGAGCGCCAACCCGATGACGGCAGTGACGGCCACGGCGATCGGAAGTGCCCAAACCAAAGACTCCAGTCCCGTTGCATCGGGCGTGAGTTTCAATTCCTCGCCGAAACGGTCGTCGATCGTCTGCACGATCTGGGAATCGTTCAACTGCCCTTCTCCAACCAAGCGGACGATTTCCTGCCGAATCGATTGCGATGCCGTACCCCGGGATTCGGCGACGCTCTCACCATCGCACGTCGGGCACGCCAACTGACGCGAAATGGATTCCACTCTTTCCTGCGGGGTTGCTGGACCGGAACCTCGCTGGAGTCCGATGGCCATCAAGAGAACGACGGTGAACGCGAGCACGATCCACGACGGCCAACTCTTGAGGCGTCGGTTCAGGCCGCGCCGATCGATCCGCCCGGTCATGACGGTGAACCTCCGGACAGAGTCGCAATGGCGGAGGCCAGCAACTCGGCCGTGACCTGGCCCTGGAACCGTTCGGCCACGACGCCAGTGGGACTGATGAGCCAGGTCTCGGGCACTTTGGCGATGCCGTAGTCGACGGCGATGACGGCATCGTCGTCGGCGATGATCGGCCAGCCACCGCCGTTCTCGGCGAAGAATTCGCGTACGGCTCGTTCCTCGTCGTCGTTGACCACGGTGTACAACTCGGCTCCGGTTCCACCCGACGCGAGCTGGGATTCGTGGAACTTCACCAATTCGGGATGTTCACGTTTGCAGGGCACACAGGTGGAATTGAAGAAATTCAGAACCACCCACGAGCCACGGCGACGAGAGAGCACGAACGTCGAACCGTCGTATGTGGGAGCCACGATTTCCGGTGCCGGTTGCATGAGCAATGGGGTGCTCGCCTCGGGCGTGTCCCGCGCCGCCGAGATCCCGAGTACCACCAACAAGAGCACCACGATGAAACCAGCACCTGCCGCAATGACGGGGGCCAGTTTCCTGGTTCCGGACTCAGCCACCGACGACCGACCCCCTGGGCGGGCGGGTTCCGACCGTCCCGTCAGGATTCATCGATGGCTCCTCGAGACCCAAAGAGGTGGGATCGGTCGGGCGCCGACGGCGGCCTGGAAATGCTGCCAGAACGGTCCCGACGGCCATGACTCCACCACCGATCCACAGCCACAGGATGAGCGGTTTGACGAACACCTTGATACGCGCTTCATCGTCATCGGGTCGGACGTTGCCCTCGAGAGTGAGATACAGGTCCTGGCGGAATCCGGTCTTGACACTCGGTGTGCCGATATCCATCCCTTGTTTCAGGTACTTGCTGCGCATCGGCTCGTAGACCTGTTCTCCATCGATGCGTACTGCCGCCACCACGCTGGCCTTGACCGCATCGCTACGGGTGGACAGACCCTCGAAGGTGAACGTGTGGCCGGCGAACGACACGGTCTCGCCCTTGGAAAGTACGAACTCCTGGGACCTGGTGAACGAACCCGACGCCGCCAGCGCCACCGAGATGATGATCACACCGATGTGCACCACCATGCCGCCGTTGGCCCGCCCGACAACCCCGCGCCAACCCTGTCGGCGCGAGGCCAGAACGATCTGTCGCAAGGCCGCGCCAGCGGCGAATCCCCCCAGCGCGAACGCCGACAGCGCCGCCCAGCCATCGGCCCCGGCCACCAGTGCCGCAACCAGAGCCACCACCCCGGCCCACGCAGGCCAGAACAATCGTTCCCGCAGGAGTTCTCCGGTCGCCTTGCGCCAGGGCAGCACCGGTGCCACGGCCATGAGGAACAACATGGTGAGTCCGATGGGCACGGTCATCCGATTGAAGAAGGGTTCTCCCACCACGATCCGTCGGTTGTCGAGAGCCTCGACGACCAGTGGGAACACCGTACCCAGGAGGACAACGAAGGCGAAGACGCTGAACAGAACGTTGTTGGCGAGGAACGCACCTTCCCGGCTGAGAGGAGAATCGATGCTCCCCGGTGACCGCAGCCGGTCGCCGCGCCAACCGATGAGAACGATCGCCACGATCACCACGAGAGCGAAGAAGGCCAAGAGCCACGGGCCGACACTGCCCTCGCTGAAAGCGTGCACACTGTTGATCACTCCGGACCGCGTGAGGAACGTTCCGAGAATGGTCAGACTGAACGTCGCCACCACCAAGCTGAGGTTCCAGACGCGCAACATGCCGCGCCGTTCCTGCACCAATACCGAATGCAGGTATGCCGTTCCGGTCAACCAGGGAAGGAAACTGGCGTTCTCCACCGGATCCCACGCCCACACACCACTCCATCCGAGAACTTCGTAGCTCCACCAACTGCCAAGGATGATTCCGGTGGTGAGAAAACCCCACGCGTACAGAGTCCAACGACGAGTCTCGAGAAGCCAACCTTCACCGAGACGACCGGTGATCAAAGCCGCCAACGCGAAGGCGAACGGGACGGTGAATCCCACGTAGCCCACATAGAGGATCGGTGGATGGAACACCACCAGGACGTGGTTCTGCAACAGCGGATTGGGTCCGGGTCCGTCGTTCACCCCGGCCGGGCCGACGGCGAAGGGATTGGCCGGACCGAAGGCCAGGGAAAAGAAGAACAGTGACACGCCGAACAGCACCACCATGGCCCAGGCCAGGAGATCGTCACCGAGTCGGGCGCGAAATTTGCGGGCCACGGCGGCCACGAATCCGGTGAGCACCAACACCCACAACAGGATCGATCCCTCGAGCGCACTCCATAGTGCGGTCACGTTGAAGAGCGCCGGCGTGTCGCGCGAGCCCACCTGCTGGACATAGGCCAGCGAAAAATCGCGGGTGATGAGCGCCCGCTCCATGATCACGAAGGCCAGCAAGGCTGCTCCGAACGCGGCGTAGGCGTACCGAGCAGAGGAGCGCAGCGCCCGCTGATCGCGGCGGCGGATACCAGCCACGGTGATGGCGATTCCCGACAGGCAAGCCAGCAGGCCGAGGAGAATCGCTCCACGGCCAACGGCCGCGTTCAGACTGGCTGCGAGCATTCCGTGCCTTCGGTGGATCCGGGCTCGACGCGACTCGGGTTGGCAGCCTCGTATTCGTTGGAGTGCTTCACTTCGATTCGGTCGCCCTGGAACGTTCCGTCTTCCAGGACACCGTGCACCACCACTGCGATGCACTCCTTGAAGATCCCTCCCGGATCTCCCTCGTATCGCACCGGAAGAGAGTCGCCGGCGAAACTCACGGTGAACTCGGTGACCGTCCCGTCATCACGCAACGACCCTTGGTCGACGACCCCTTGGATCCGCAACCGCCGACCGGCTTCGCATCCATCCTTCACGCCGATTTCGTCGACGTTGCAGTAGTAATCGATCGCCGAGGTCAGGAACTTCGTCAGCACCACTCCGCCGCCGACGAGAACGGCGACGAGAACGATGATCGCCGGCAGCGACTTCCGACGCGAGCGCGTCCGAATGGACACCGGACGTGGCGAAAGATCCAGAGCGTCGGCGGAGACACCGATTTCGTCGTCGGACATCGATCGATGTTCGGTCACGTCCACGGCCTTTCCTCACGTTGCACATCTCTGCCGAATCGACGGGCGCGCCGCACGACGAACAATGCGAAACAGGCCACCCCGGCCAGTGTCACCACATAACTGGCCACGATGAAGCCGAGGTCATCCATGGTGGGCGGCCTCCATCCGACGGTCGGCAATGGCACGATCCAAACTCGAGTCGTCGATCATGTCCTGCAAGGTGAGTACTCGCTGCCGGTGCAGCAGTAACCAGACGTACATCATCGTGAACACCAGCACACCGAAGAACAAGGAGAAGAGCATCAGGCCGTCCATTTCCACATCGGAATTCCTGGTGAGGACACTGGCCTCCTGGTGCAGCGAGTTCCACAACTCGACGGAGAAGTGCACGAGTGGAATCTCGAGAACGGCCAACAACGCCAGGACGGCACTGCGGCGGGCACGCTGATGATGCGTTCCGCCGAGTCCGCGCACCGCCAGGTACCCGATGTAGGTCACGAACAAGAACGCCGTCGTGGTCAAACGGGCATCCCAGGTCCAGAACGTGCCCCAGGTGAGTCGACCCCACAGGCTTCCGGTCACGAGAGAGATTCCCATGAACAACACGCCGATCTCGGCGCTGGCTCCGGCAATCCGATCCCAAGTCAGTGAACGCGTGCGCTTCCAGAGATAGGCCGCTGACGAGACCGCGGTCACGATGAAGGCCAGATATGCCAGCCAGGCCCCAGGTACGTGCGCGTACATGATGCGTACCGATTCCCCCTGGTTCACATCGGCCGGGGAAAGCACCAGACCGAGCAACACGAGAATGGCGGTGCCCGCAATGGTGGCCAGGCCGAGCCAACGGGTGAACGCCGTACCCGTGACGGAATCGCGACGACTCGCTGTTTTCGCCGACTCACTCGTCTCTGCGATCGTGGCGTGCTCAGTCATGGATTCGTCATTTCGATCAGGAGATGCGGGTCGATCAGGGGATTCGGGTCGATCAGAGGATTCATTCGTCGAGTAGGGGGCCGAAGGCCAGAGCCCCAGCAACGGTGAAGAGCACGGCGAAGACGACCAGCAAACCGAGCCAGGGCCAACCCTCGCTCGTTGCCAACCCGTCGGTGCCGAATGCGGCCTCAGTTGCCCGAGTCGCACCGATCAACACCGGCGCCGCCACCGGCAACAGCAACAGGGGGAGAAGAGTTTCCCGGCCTCTGCTACCGGCAGCCAAACCTCCGTACAGGGTACCTATGGCCGCCAAACCGCAGGTAGCGGTGATCCCCGTGGTGACCAAGAGCACTCCCCCCGCCGGGGTCACTTCGGCTCGATAAAGAATCAAGGCCGACACCACCACCAGGGCCACCAGGATCAGCAATTGCACCATCAACGCCAGTGCCTTGCCCAGGAAGACGCCGGCCATCGGTACTCCCGAGGCCCGCAGTTGGTCGAGGGCTCCATCGACAGTTTCCACCGCGAAAGAGCGCGACGCCACGATCAAGAGGCTGAACAGTGCCGCCAACCACACCAGACCCGGCGCCACCCGCGGCAGGATCCCTTCGTTGTCGAGAGCGAACGCGAACATCACCATGACGATGAGCGCAAAGGGAGCCACCTGATTGGTGAGCACGCGACTTCGCAACTCGACGCGCAGGTCCTTGGCCGCGATGAGCCGAGCGATGGCCCATACTCTCATGAAACACCGTCCGAGGTCGCCGACCATTCACGCACTTGACCGGCGACTACTTCGAGTTGACGCGACGCCAATGAACCTGCCCGTTCCAACTCGTGGCTGGCCACCACGATGGTGGCCCCGGCGGCCGCAGCGGCCCGCAAGAGACCGTCCAGCTCGTCTCGACCAGCAGCATCGAGACCCGCGTGGGGTTCGTCGAGCAACCACAGTTCGGCACGGCGGGCCACCAGTCCCGCCAACGCAGTGCGACGCCGCTGACCGGCCGACATCTTCGACACGGGCAGAGCGGCCAGACGGGCACCGATCGCCATGCGCTGCAGAGCGGCCTCGATTTCGTCTGCCGAGGCGCCCACGGTTCGACCCCAGAAGTGCACATTTTCTCGGGCCGTCAGATCGTCGTACAGCCCATTGGCATGGCCGAGTACTCCCACTCGCGATCGCACGAGGTGCCGATTCGTGACGAGATCGACACCCAGTACTTCGGCCCGACCCCGTTCGATGGGCACCAATCCGGCACAGACGCGCAACAAGGTCGTCTTGCCCGCACCGTTCGGGCCCCGCAACAACGTGATGGACCCGCGCGGAATCTGCACGTTCGCACCGGCCAAAGCTGGGAACGATCCGAGCACCGCCACGACCTCGCGGAAATCGACGGCCAGGGAACCGCCATGTCCTGTCCCGGTCATCGGATCGTGCCGTTCCGGTGGTGAAGCCATGCAGGGGCGACGCTACCTGACTGGTCCTCAGGG
>JBMTPW010000082.1:0-7666 GCA_049444115.1 Ilumatobacteraceae bacterium
TCCCCATCTTCAATGTGGCCGACATCTGCATCAACGTCGGGGGAGCACTCCTGGTCCTTGCCTACTTCCGGGCTGGTAGGCGCCCAATGGGCAGCCCAGTCGACTGATCCGTGATGCCGACGAATGATGTCCTGACCGAACAGATCCCCGAAGCCTTGGCGGGGGAACGTCTCGACAGGGTCGTGGCGATGATCGCAGAAATCAGTCGGTCCACTGCGGCGGCGCTCATTGCCAACTCGGGGGTCAGAGTCGACGGTGAGGTCGTCAGCGTCGGCAAGGGACGCCTCCTGCTCGGCCAGACGGTGACCGTGGACCAAGGTTTGATTCCGCGTGCCGAACGTCCACAACCTGATGAAGCGGTGCAGTTCGAAGTGGTGTACGAGGACGATGCCGTGATCGTGGTGAACAAACCGGCGGGTCTGGTGGTGCATCCGGGAGCTGGTCGACCAGATGGAACGTTGGTGAACGGACTGCTGGCCCGATTCCCGGAACTCGCCGAAGTCGGACAAGTCCACCGTCCGGGGATCGTCCACCGACTCGACAGCGGGACCAGCGGACTTCTGATCGTGGCACGGCGGATGGAGGTCTATGAATCCTTGGTGGCGATGATGGCGGACCGAGAGGTCCATCGTCACTATCTGGCGCTCGTGTGGGGTCGCCTGGACGCCCCCGTCGGGACCATCGATGCTCCAATCGGCCGGGACCCGCGTTCGCCCCTGCGGATGGCGGTGGTGTCGGCGGGCAAGCCGGCGCGGACCGGATACTCCGAGATTCGCCGGTTCGACCAGCCAGAGGTGACGTTGGTGGCCTGCGAACTGGAAACCGGGCGTACTCATCAGATCCGCGTGCATCTCCAAGCCATTGGGCATCCGGTGGTCGGAGATTCCGTCTACGGCGGATCGCGAGCTTCCTTGCGGATGGATCGCCCCTTCCTCCATGCCGATCGCTTGGCCTTCCGGCATCCGGTCACCGGATTGGCCTTGGAATTCGAATGCCCCTTGCCCGCGGATCTGACCGAGGTTCTGGCCCGCTGTCAGTGAGATCGGCCATCGGAGATGGTCACATCGTTTCGATGGGTGGTGCTATCGTCTCATCGACCGTCAAACGGGTCCTGTGAGGCCCGAACGGAGGAAACGTGAATCAGCAGGGAGCCGGTGCGCCGGTCGACAACGAGCCCGGAAGTTCTCCGTCCCCTGATCGTCGTTCCTCCCAGGTGCTTTCTTCGCAGGACATCGCTCGGGCGGTGACTCGGATCGCCCACGAAATCTCCGAGCGCAATCGAGGATTGAGCGGCATCGTGATCGTGGGTCTGCAAACCGGAGGAGTCTGGATCGCCGAATTGCTCGCAGAGGCCATCGCCGGAATCGACGATGGCCCGGCACCGGCGGTCGGGTACCTCGATGTGTCGATGTTCCGTGACGACTTCGCGCTGCGCCCGGTGAATCCGGTGGCTCCGAGTTCGCTCCCCGTCGACCTCACCGGCTCGAAAGTCGTTCTGGTGGACGACGTACTCTTCACCGGCCGGACCGTACGCGCCGCCTTGGATGCACTCAATCAATACGGACGGCCGGCGAGCGTGCAGCTGGCGGTGCTTGTGGATCGGGGGCACCGTGAATTGCCGATCCGTCCCGATTACGTGGGCAAGAACCTTCCGACCAGCCGTGACGAGGATGTCGAGGTCGCCGCAGGCGGGGTGTGGTTGGTGCGATCGGAGCCGACGTGAAACATCTGCGCAGTATCGAGGAACTCGGGTCCGAGGGCATGATCAGAATCCTTCGGTTGGCTGAGCACATGGCGGCCATCAATGAACGCCCGATACCCAAAGTCCCCGCCTTGACCGGCCGCAATGTCGTCAGCTTGTTCTTCGAGGATTCGACCCGCACGCGCATCAGCTTCGAAACGGCGGCACGACGCCTTTCCGCTGACACGATGACGTTCAATGTGTCCTCCTCCAGTGTCAACAAGGGAGAGAGTCTGCGAGACACGGTGGAGACGGTGAGTGCCCTCGGGGTCTCGGCCTTCGTGGTGCGGCACCGGACCGCCGGAGTGCCGTGGCAGATCTCGCAGTGGACCGACGCGTGTGTGGTCAATGCCGGAGACGGTTGGCACCAGCATCCAACGCAAGCGCTCCTGGACTGCTACACGATCGCTCATCGCCGCGGCATACCAATCGGACCCGGCTGTTTGTCAGGACTACGGATCGCGATCGTCGGGGACATTCGGCACAGTCGGGTGGCCCGCAGCGACATCCAGGCCTTCACGGCTCTCGGAGCACAGGTGGTGCTGGTGGCACCGCGAACGCTGTTGCCGCCCGATTGCACCCAGTGGCCGGTGGAGATCAGCACGAGTTTCGACGAGGTCGTGAATTCCGTGGATGTGCTCTATCTGTTGCGCATGCAGCGCGAACGAACGAACGAAGCGTTGATACCCGACCTCGCCGAGTATTCCCGCCGATTCGCGCTGGACGAGGCTCGGGCGGCGCGGCTTCGAGACGATGCCATGGTGATGCATCCAGGACCCATGAATCGCGGAGTGGAGATGTTGATCGATCCGGACCACATCGCTACGAGTGTGATCAAGGACCAGGTCGCCAACGGAGTTTCGGTACGGATGGCCGTTCTTTTCGATCTCTTGGCCAGTGGCCCGCTCGGAACGGAGATGATGCGATGACTCTGGTCATTCGGCAGGCCTCGATCCTTGATTCCACGACTGGACCGGACGGTGACGCGAATCGTGTGGACGTCACCATCGACGACGGGCTCATCGTGGCGGTCGATCCGGCAGGGTCGGCTGCCCTCGGTGCCGAGGAGCTCGACGCCACGAATTGTGTTCTCAGTCCGTCCTTCGTCGATCTGCATGTGCATCTCCGGGAACCCGGACGAGAGGAGTCGGAGACGATCGAGAGCGGGACTCGAGCCGCAGCACGGGGAGGTTTCGGTGCGGTCGTGGCCATGCCCAACACGGAACCGGCTCAGGACGTCCCGGCGGTGATCGAATTCGTGAAGGAACGAGCGCGACGGGCTGGGTGGTGCGCAGTGATCCCCTCGGGTTGCATCACGGTCGGTCGAGCGGGGGAGCGTCTGGCGCCCTTCGCCGATCTACGTGCCGCTGGAGTTCGACTGTTCACCGATGACGGGAACGGTGTGCAGGACCCCTTGTTGATGCGACGGGCACTCGAATACGCCTCCGACTTGGAGATCACGTTGGCGCAGCACTGTGAAGTTGCCAGTCTCACGGCCGGTGCCGTCATGCACGAAGGAGTCTGCTGCTCGCGCCTTGGACTGCCCGGCTGGCCGGCTCTCGCCGAGGAACTGATGGTGCACCGCGATATCGAACTGGTGCGTTTGACCGGCGCACGAGTTCATTTCCTGCACCTGTCGACCGCTGGAAGCGTGGCACTCGTACGAGCAGCGAAGGCCGACGGGCTACCCATCACCTCCGAGGTCGCTCCCCATCACTTCACCCTGACCGATGAGGCGTTGACCGGGTTCGACCCATTGTTCAAGGTGAATCCTCCACTGCGAACCCCCGCCGACATCGCCGCCCTGAAAGAGGGACTGCGCGACGGCACGATCGATGCGATTGCCACGGATCATGCTCCGCATGCCGACCATTTGAAGGAACAGCCCCTGGACCAGGCACCTCCGGGCATGCTCGGTTTGGAAACGGCTCTGGCTCTGGCAATCACCGAACTGGACATGTCCCTGCAATCGATCGTGGCCGCGCTCAGTTGGAATCCGGCCCGCATCGCTGGGGTCGCTGATCGTTTCGGACGTCCGGTCGCCGTCGGAGAACCGGCCAATCTGACCGTCTTCGACCCGACGCAGGCGTGGACCGTGTCCCGTTCCGACCTGGCCAGTCGCAGTCGGAACACTCCTTTCGTCGACCGGCGAGTGCGGGGCAAGGTCCGCCACACGATTTTTGGTGGACGAGCGGTGGTCGTCGATGGGAAATGTGTCGAGAATGATCGGCCGGTCTGAATGTATAGAAATACTATGATACACATAAATATTCAGTTTTCTCAGCAGTACTCGGAACAGGAGTGACCTGACATGGTCCCGAAATTGCCCTCCCGTGGGGAGATTCGTGAGGCGGCACTCGTGCTCGCCGACGGCAGTGTCTTTCAGGGAGAGGCGATCGGCGCGCAACCCGACGATGGGGTGTCGGCTGGTGAGGTCGTCTTCAACACCGTGCTGATGGGCTACCAGGAAGTGATTTCGGATCCGAGTTACGCCGGTCAGATCGTGACGTTCACCTATCCGCACATCGGGAATTACGGAACCACCGTGGCCGACGACGAGTCTCGGATTCCGGCCTGCCGCGGCCTGATCGTGCGCGACTTGGCTCGCCGAGCGAGCAATCAGCGTTCGGAGAGCAGTTTGGCCGCGTACTTGGAGCGACACGGATTGGCGGGTATCGCTGGAGTCGACACCCGTCGGTTGACACGCGTGTTGCGCGACACGGGGGCCATGCCAGGAGCGTTCGGCACCGCACCCGTGGACACCCTCCTCGAGCGGGCCCGTGCCGAACGGGGAACCGACGGCGTCGATCTGGTTGCGCAAGTCACCTCGCGCCAACCGCGTATCGTCGCCTCCACTGGTTCGACGCGGCGCGTGGTGGCCTTCGATTTCGGGATCAAGGAAACCATCGTGGAGTGTCTGGCCGGAATCGGCACCGTCGAGGTGGTGCCGGCTACGACCGCGGCCGCCGATGTTCTCGCTCGACGGCCCGACGGAGTCTTTCTTTCCAACGGCCCGGGAGACCCGGCATCGGTACCGTACGCAGTGGAGACCATCGGAGAGCTCCTCGGGGAGGTCCCTATCTTCGGGATCTGCCTCGGCCATCAGTTGCTGAGTCGCGCTCTGGGCGCAAGCACGTTCAAGCTGCCGTTCGGTCATCACGGAGGGAACCATCCGGTTCGCCACGAAGCCTCGGGTCGGGTCGAGATCACCAGCCAGAACCACAACTTCTGCGTGGATGAATCCACGCTTGGCCCCGGAGTGGTAGTGACACATCGCAATCTCAACGACGGCACCAACGAAGGTATGAGGGTTCCGGCCCTGCGGGCGTTCAGCGTGCAATACCACCCGGAAGCCGGCCCGGGTCCACACGACAGTCGATACTTGTTCGACCAATTCGCGGCGTTGATGGACGAAGGGCGGTTCTGAGATGCCGCGTCGAAACGACTTGTCGTCGATCCTCATCATCGGATCCGGTCCGATCGTCATCGGTCAGGCCTGCGAGTTCGATTACTCCGGTACGCAGGCCTGCCGGGTTCTGAAGGAGGAGGGCTATCGGGTCATTCTGGCCAACTCGAATCCGGCGACCATCATGACCGATCCCGATTTCGCTCACCGGACCTACATCGAACCGCTGACCGCTGAGGTTCTGGCGCGCATCATCGAGCGCGAGCGGCCCGATGCCGTGTTGCCGACCCTCGGGGGGCAAACCGGTCTGAACCTGGCCATGGAACTTTTCGGTCGGGGGCTCGTTGGAGTTCCGGGAACCCCGGAACTCATCGGGGCGAACGCCGAGTCCATCGCCACGGCCGAGGATCGGGACAAGTTCAAGCGGGCCATGATCGAGATCGGTCTCAGCGTTCCCGAAAGCGGAATCGCCCACTCCATGCCCGAAGCCCAAGCGGTGATTTCCGAAATCGGACTGCCGGCGATCATTCGCCCCGCCTACATCCTCGGTGGTCGCGGTACGGGTATCGCCCACACCATGGAGGAGTTCCAGCATTTGGCGGCGAACGGCATCTCGGCCAGCCCCATCGGTGAAATCCTCATCGAGAAGAGCATTGCCGGTTGGAAGGAATATGAGCTCGAGGTCATGCGCGACCGGGCGGACAACTGCGTCATCATCTGTTCGATCGAGAACGTCGATCCGATGGGAGTGCACACTGGCGACTCCATCACCGTGGCCCCGGCTCAGACGCTGAGCGATGTCGAATACCAGGGGATGCGCAACGCCGCCTTCGCTTGTATCCGCCGGGTGGGCGTCGAGACCGGCGGCTCGAATGTCCAGTTCGCCGTGAACCCGGCAACGGGGGAGCAGGTCGTGATCGAAATGAACCCGCGTGTGTCCCGATCGAGTGCACTCGCTTCGAAGGCAACGGGGTTTCCGATCGCCAAGATCGCTGCGAAGTTGGCCGTCGGATACACCCTCGATGAGATCCCGAACGACATCACCAAGAAGACACCAGCCAGTTTCGAGCCGACCATCGATTATGTGGTGACCAAGATTCCCCGCTGGGCTTTCGAGAAATTGCCGGGCACCAGTGGCATTCTCGGCACCCAGATGCAGAGCGTTGGAGAGGTGATGGCCATCGGTCGTACCTTTCCGGAGAGTCTCCAAAAGGCTCTCCGATCCCTGGAACAGGGCCGGGCGGGTCTCAACTGCGATCCAGCCGAGATGCACTTCGCCGACCGGACCACCGAGGAGTTGTTGTCGGCGGTATCGGTTCCCACACCTGATCGGATCTTCGTGGTCGGTGAGCTGCTGCGACGGGGCGCGTCGATCGAGACTCTTCATGCGGCCTGCAAGGTGGATCCCTGGTTCCTCGATCAGATGGCGATGATCGTCGAAGAACGCCAGCATCTCGAGTCGGTGGATCGAAACGCCATGTCGGACCGGGCGTGGCGGCGGGTCAAGCAACTCGGTTTCAGCGACGCCCAGCTGGCCCACCTCTGGGGAGTCGACGAGGACGACGTCAGGTCGGCCCGAGTGGCTGCCGGTGTCTGGCCGACGTACAAGACCGTCGACACGTGCGGCGCAGAGTTCGCCGCCGAAACCCCGTACTACTACTCCACCTACGAAGACGAGAGTGAAGTCGCAGTCTCCGAGAGGCCACGGGTCGTGATCCTCGGCTCGGGCCCCAATCGGATCGGTCAGGGCATCGAGTTCGACTATTGCTGCGTCCATGCGTCTTTCGCCTTGCGCGCGGCCGGGTTCGAGACCGTCATGGTGAACTGCAATCCCGAAACCGTCTCCACCGACTACGACACGTCCGATCGCTTGTACTTCGAGCCTCTGACCCGCGAAGACGTCCTGAACGTGATCGATGTCGAAACGGCCGCGGCTGGTGGTCGAGCACCGCGAGTCATCGTCTCCTTGGGTGGTCAGACTCCGCTCAAGCTTTCCGGACTCATACCGGCCGAACTCATCGCTGGCACCGCACCATCGTCGATCGATCTCGCCGAGGACCGCGAAAAGTGGAACGCTCTGTGCCACCGTTTGGACATTCCGCAGCCTCCGGGCGGAACGGCAACTTCCCTTGCCGAAGCTCTGGCAGTGGTGGAACGAGTCGGGTACCCGGTTCTGGTCCGGCCGAGCTATGTCCTCGGTGGTCGCGCCATGCAGATCGTTCACGATCGGTCCCACCTGGAACGAGCCATGGCCGAACTGATCGGAAACGGATCGCTCGGGCGCGAAGGCGGGCTGTCGGCAGAGCGTCCAGTTCTGATCGACCGGTTCCTGGAGGATGCGAAAGAAGTCGATGTCGACGCCATCCGCGACCACACCGGCGAGGTGCTCATCGGTGGAGTCATGGAACACGTCGAAGAAGCCGGAATCCATTCCGGGGACATCGAGTGAGCTCAAGATGTCATCGGCGGCGGCTCGATGGTTCCGGCCGCCGAAAGACAGGACCGACCCCACCAGGGCC
>JBMTPW010000083.1:0-7660 GCA_049444115.1 Ilumatobacteraceae bacterium
CCTTCACCATGTACGCCGCTCTCGGTATCTGATCCCACCACTCCGGTCGCGCACGTGGCCATGCAGTCCCTCTACCGTCGCTATCGGCCACAGCGGTTCTCGGAGATTCGGGGCCAGGACCACGTCGTCAGGGCCCTGCGGTCGGCCATCGCGCATGGGCGCGAAAGCCACGCCTATCTGTTCTCGGGTCCCCGGGGCACTGGCAAGACCTCCACGGCCCGGATCCTGGTCAAGGCACTGAACTGTGAGCGTCCCGACGACGGCGATGCCTGCGGAGAGTGCGAGTCCTGCCGGGCCATCGAACAGGGCAGCAGTTTCGACGTCATCGAGCTGGATGCCGCCAGCAATCGCAGTATCGACGACATCCGGGAGATCATCGCCTCGGCCTCCCTGGGATCACCCGGTCGGCACAAGGTCTACATCCTGGACGAGGTTCACATGCTCACGGCGCAGGCCGCCGCGGCATTGTTGAAGACCCTCGAGGAGCCACCGTCCCATGTGGTCTTCGTGCTGGCCACCACTGATCCGGAGAAGGTGCCCGAGACCATCCGCAGTCGGACGCAGCATCTGCAATTCCATTTGTTGCCCGCCGATGTTCTGGACAGCCATGTGCGCTGGGTGCTCCAGGATGCCGGGCTCACTCTCGACGACGCCGCCATCGAAGCCGCTCTCCGTGACGGCGGTGGATCGGCTCGCGACACGCTGTCGGCCTTGGAGTTGGCCGTGGCCACCGGTGGAGTTCTCGATGAGGCCACCCCGGTCGACGAGTTCGTGAACGCGTTGGCCAATTATGAGGTTGGACCACTCCTTGCGGCCGTGGCCAGCAGTGTGCAGTTCGGGCGCGATCCACGCGGTATCGCCAACGATCTGGTCCGGCATCTCCGGGATTGCTTCTTGACCCAGATGGCTCCCGAGTTGGTGCAGGCCGCTCCAGCTCGGCTCGCCACACTCACCGAACAAGCGGTGCGGCTCGGGACCCCGCGCATCGTCAAGATCATCGAGACCATCGGTCAGGCCATCCTCGACATGCGCCATGCTCTGGACGCCCGCGTGGTGTTGGAGGTCGCCTTGGTGCGTTTGGTCCACCAGGAATTGGACATGGGTCTCGAATCCGTCCTGGCGCGAGTGGCCCGACTCGAAAAGGAATTGGAGAACCGACCGGTGCTGGCGCCGGCCCCGGTGGACCCGAGCACCGGACGGGCCGTACTGGGCGGGCGAGTCTCAACTGATCCGAGTGGTCCTCTGGCGCGACCGATGGTCGAGTCACCGACGGCTGACGCCGGCAACGCAAAGAAGAATTCGACCACCACCCCGAAGGTGAGCGCAACCTCGGGTCGTACGCCGGAGTCGGCCGTCGAGAACTGGTCGGTGGCTGTTCTCGACGAACTGAAGGGAATGCACCGGGCGATTCTGAAAATGGCCGAGCCGGTTGTACGCGACGGCGCAGTGGTGTTGCAGATCGACAACGAACCGTCGGCAACGCGGGTTCGCAAGTACATGGACGAGTTCACATCGGTGATCCAACGCGCCGCCGGTGGAGCTTGTCCGGTGATCATCGAAGTACTCCGTCCTGCTCCACCCGAGCAGGTGTCCGCCACTGTCGACGACTCCGATGGCGGCCCCGACTTCGATCCGGAGGAAATCAAGACCCTGCCGACGGTGACCAACTCCACCATCACCGATCAATTGACCGAACTGTTCCCTGGTTCGGAGTTGGTGACCGAGGACGAGTGAGCAGTGGCTGGTAGTTACACCGTTCCGGTGCAGACCCTGATCGATCAACTGGGCCGTTTGCCCGGCATCGGTCCGAAGTCGGCTCAGCGCATCGCCTTCCATTTGCTGAAGTTGCCCAAGGAAGACGTGGATCGATTGGCCCATGCGCTCACCGATGCGAAGTCACGGGTGCGTTTCTGTTCGATCTGCTTCAACTTCGCCGAGGACGACCTGTGTCCCATCTGTGCCGACCCGCGGCGAGATCCGAGCGTGGTCTGCGTGGTCGAGGAGAGTCGGGACATCATCGCCCTCGAACGCACCGGTGAATTTCGTGGTCGCTATCACGTCCTGCTCGGCGTGATGAATCCCATCGAAGGCATCGGTCCGGATCAACTGAAGATCCGCGAACTCATGATGCGCATCTCGTCGGAGGAGATCACCGAGGTCATCGTCTGCACCAACCCGAACACCGAAGGCGAGGTCACTGCGGCGTACCTCAGCCGACTCCTCAAACCCTTCTCCATCCGGGTCACCCGCCCGGCGTCCGGACTTCCGGTCGGGGGCGACCTGGAGTATGCCGACGAACTCACACTCGGTCGGGCCATCAGTGGCCGGCGGATCATCGAGGATTGAAACCGTCCCGGCCGTGCTTACCCGGGACAGCAAAGAGGCACCGATTCTGCACTAGGTGCGGGCGGAAAAGACCTCTGCAGAATCGGCGCCTCAATGTGACAGTTATGTTACAAAACCCTGGTCCGCCGATCAAGAATCCGGCCCTGACCTGGGCCGATGCAGTTGCTCGGAGGGTCCGCGGCTCAGACCGTGCGCACGATCAGGGCATCGCCCTGTCCGCCACCACCGCAGAGGGCTGCCGCGCCGACGCCCCCGCCCCGCCGCTTCAGTTCGTGCAGGATGGTGAGGGCCAAACGGTTGCCGCTCATGCCGATCGGGTGGCCGAGGGCGATGGCCCCGCCGTTCACGTTGACGATGTCGTCGCTGATCCCGAGATCGGCCATGGAGGCGATACCGACGGCGGCGAAGGCCTCGTTCAGTTCGAACAGGTTCACGTCGCCGACCTTCATCCCGACCTTGTCGAGGGCCTTCAGGATGGCCCGACTGGGCTGGGTCAGGAGCGAGGCGCTGTCGGGGCCGGCCACCATGCCATAGCTGACGATCTGTCCAAGCGGTGAGACGCCGCGCGCCTTCACGGCACGTTCCGACATCACTACGACCGCAGACCCTCCATCACTGATCTGCGAGGCATTGGCGGCGGTGATGGTTCCCTCTTTGTCGAAGGCCGGCTTCAGTCCACCAAGGGTGTCCATGGTGGTGTCGGCGCGCACGCCTTCGTCACGGCTGACCACGACCGGATCGCCTTTGCGCTGCGGGATGGAAACCGGCACGATCTCCTCGGCCAACTTGTCGGCGGCGGCCGCAGCGCGCTGGTTGCTCTTCATGGCCAGATCGTCCTGCTGCTGGCGGGTGATGCCCCCGGCGGCGTACCGCTCGGTACCGAGTCCCATCAGACAGGCGTCGAAGGCACACCACAAACCATCGGCGATGATGGCGTCCTTGAGTTCGGTGTTGCCGTAGCGGAACCCGCCGCGAGCACCACTGGCCAGATACGGAGCATTGGTCATGCTCTCCATGCCGCCGGCAATCACGATGTCGGCGTCTCCGGCCTGGATCATCTGATCGGCCAAATAGATGGCGTTCAATCCGGACAGACACACCTTGTTCACGTTCACCGCCGGCACGCTCATCGGAATCCCGGCTTTGACGGCAGCCTGGCGGCTGGGCACCTGGCCCTGGCCGGCCATCAGCACCTGGCCCATGATCACGTGGTCCACTTCGCTCGGTGCCACCCCGGCACGTTGCAGGGCCCCGGCTATGGCCAGACCCCCCAGATCGGCCGCACTGAACGAGGCCAGCGCCCCGCTCATCTTGCCGATCGGGGTGCGGGCTCCAGCGACGATGTACGAACCAGCCATGGCGACTCCTTTGCGAAGGGAAACTTCCAACCATTGTGCCGGACGAAGCAGGGCTCAACCTACTCAGCAGTAACAAAGCGTCACTAACATCGCCGGATGGATTCGATTCGTGACGCCATCCTGGCCGGGGCCGATGGACCGGCCATCGCCGCGCTCGGGGTTCCCGAAAGTTACCGGGCCGCCTTCCTGCGTTCCGAGGACACCGGCATGTTCGACGGTGTGCCCTCGGAGCAGAAGGATCCGCGCCGCAGCATCCACATCGGTGAGGTTCCCACTCCGGCGCTCGCACCCGATGAGGTGTACATCGCCGTGATGGCCAGCAGCATCAACTTCAACACCGTCTGGTCGAGCATCTTCGAACCAGTGTCCACCTTCGGACCCATGAAGCGACTCGCACGCGAAAGCGAATGGACCAAACGTCACGATCAGCCCTATCAGGTCATCGGCAGCGATGCATCGGGCGTGGTGCTCCAGGTGGGGACGGCCGTGCGCATGTGGAAGCCTGGAGACCACGTCACCGTGCACTGCAATTACGTGGACGACCAGGACAACACTGCCCACAACGATTCGATGTTGGCGGCCAATCAGCGCATCTGGGGCTACGAGACCAACTTCGGCGGTCTCGCCGATCTCTCGGTGGTCAAGGCCAATCAGTTGATGCCCAAGCCCGCCCATTTGAACTGGGAGGAAGCGGCGGTCAACGCGCTCTGCAACTCCACCAGCTATCGCATGTTGGTGTCCCCTAACGGCGCAGCCATGAAACAAGGCGATGTGGTGCTCATCTGGGGCGCGACCGGTGGCATCGGCGCGTATGCCACGCAGTACGTGCTGAACGGCGGCGGCATTCCGGTCTGCGTGGTGAGTAGTGAGGACAAGGCCCAGATCCTGCGCGACATGGGCGTCGAAGCCATCATCAACCGCAAGACGGCTGGCTACAGGTTCTGGAAGGACGAACACACCCATGATGAATCCGAGTGGCGCCGTCTGGGCAGTGACATCCGCGATCTGGTCGGTGAGGACCCGGACATCGTCTTCGAGCATCCAGGTCGATCCACGTTCGCGGCGTCGGTGTACGTGACGAAGAAAGGTGGCACCGTCGTCACCTGTGCCGCTACCAGTGGCTTCATGATGGAGTTCGACAACCGCCACTTCTGGATGCGCCTGAAGAATCTGGTCGGCAGCCACTTCGCCAACTATCAGGAGGCCTGGCAGGCCAACCGACTACTCGCCAAGGGCATGATCCATCCGGTCATGAGCCAGGTCTTCCCCCTGCAGCAAGTGGGCGAGGCGGCATTCCAGGTGCACAACAACATGCACGAAGGCAAGTTGGGAGTTCTCTGTTTGGCCCCTGAACCGGGTCTCGGGGTCACCGATCCGGCATTGCGGGCCAAGATCGGCGAAGCCAACATCACCCGGTTTCAACGAGCGTGATCGGGCACGTTCGATCCCGACCTGGCAATCTGTCTCCATGATCCTCACCGAAATCGACCACGTGGCCATCGCCGTCCGCGATCTGGAAGCCGCCATTGACTATTACCAGCGAGCCTTCGGGGCCGAAGTCGACCACCGCGAGATCGTGGAGAGCGACGGGGTCGAGGAGGCGTTGCTGAAAGTGGCCGAGAGCTACGTGCAGTTGCTGACCCCGACCCGCGAGGACAGTCCAGTGGCCAAGGCCATCGAGAAGCGCGGCGAAGGTCTGCATCACATCGGTTACCGCGTGCGGAACTGTGCTGAAGCACTGGACGCCATGGTCGCCGCTGGCGCCACTCCCATCGACAAGGCGCCCCGCCCAGGAAGTCGCGGCACCACTGTGGCCTTCATTCACCCCAAGGGCAGTTTCGGCACCCTCATCGAGCTCGTCGAGGAGTGATCCGCTGACCGCCGATGGACGTTCCATCGGCCTGCAGGTGCAGACCCTTCAGGTATTCGGCCTCGGGAAAGTGAAGGGGGACCGGGTGGTCCACCGGTTGTCCGAGTCGCGCCAACACGCGCAGTGACCGTCGGGCGTCGACGGCGGCTCCGGCCACGATCTTCTGGAACAGGGCGGGATCGATGGCCCCGGAACACGAAAAGGTGAGCAGACGACCGCCGGGAGCCAGCAACTTCGCTCCCAGCAAGTTGATGTCCTTGTATTTGCGGGCGGCCTTGTCCACATGGGCGGCGCTACTGGCGTACTTGGGGGGATCGAGGATGATCAGATCGAACTCGGCGCGTCGATCCCGCATGCGCCGCAGAGCCTCGAAGGCGTCGGCTTCGATGATCTCGCCGATGTCCACGCCGTTGAGATCGGCGTTGGAGCGAGCGATTTCGAGTGCCGGTCCCGATGATTCGACGGTGGTCACCGACGCTGCGCCGACGCGTGCGGCGGCCACACTGAACGATCCCGTGTAACCGAAGACGTTCAGCACCCGGGCTCCGGGAGCCAGACTCCGCACGAGTGCTCGAGTGTCGCGCTGATCGAGATAGAAGCCGGTCTTGTGTCCGGCAGTCACGTCGACGTTGTAGATCTCCTCCCCGTCCTTGGCCGTCACGCGTACCGGCAGTGATCCGAACACCACCTCGTGTCGTTCGGACAATCCCTCTCGCTCACGGTCCGGACCCTCACTGCGTTCGTAGAGACAAGTGACTCCGGAGAGGGCACGCAACTCTTCGATGATGACGGGCCGCCAGTGTTCGGCGGCTGCCGCGGTGATCTGCATCACGAGCACCTCGCCGTAGCGATCCACGACGAGTCCGGGTATTCCATCGGCGTCACCGAATACCAGTCGACACGAGTGTTCCAACTCGGGGTGACCGTGACGACGGGCAATGGCCGTGCCGACTCGAGCGGCGACGAAGGCGTCATCGATGACGTCATCGGAATCGAACGACCACATGCGGGCCCGCAATGTTGACTGGGGACTGAAGGCCGCCCAACCAAGAGCCTGACCATCAGTCGACACGATCCTCACGTTGTCCCCAGGACCGGGATCGCCCACGACCTCGGCCACGGCCCCACTCAGGATCCATGGATGGAAGCGAAGCAGACTGCGCTCGCGATCCGGTTTCAAACGCAGCGTCGGTGTGGACATGGCACCGAGGGTAATGGAGCCTGGCCGAGAGAACTTTGCTCATGTCTTGCCGGCTCACAACCGCATCGAGGGAAGTCATGACCGATAGTCACAGCGACATATTCGGAGCAGTGCCGTCGATATCGACGCGCAGGACGTGAGGAGAGCATGGATATGGCCCAGGCAAGAGCAATGGAGCAGACGTCGAAACGGGATCAGGGTTTCACGTTGGTGGAGCTGCTGGTGGTGATCACCATCATGGGAGTTCTGTCCACGGTGTCGGTGTTCGCCGTACGTGGCATCACCGACAAGGGACAACAGAGTGCCTGCGACAGTGACAAGCGGGTTCTGGAAGTGGCGGTGGAGACCTGGTTCGCCGACGGCACCGCCGCCACGGCGGGAACTTTGAGTGAGCAAGCGTTGGTCACGGCCAACCTGCTGCGAGCTCAGTCCGATCTCTACAACGTGTCGGCCGATGGAACGGTGACGGCAACAGCTGGCGGTCTGTGCGTTGGCACGTGATGATCCGCAAGACCGGCTCACGCCGGAGTTGCAGTGTTGATGAGACCGGCTCACGCCGGTCTCATTGCACATAAGGCGGCTTTGGCGTGAACGGCGGCATGTTGGTTGGTGTGGTGATTCCCGGTGTGGTCGGACTGGGGCTGGGAGCGATGATTCCCGCACTCGTTCGACCCTGGAGTCCGTGTCCGCCCCGAACCTCGGCTTTCACTGCCTCGACGTGTGCAGTTCTCTTTGCAGCCATGGCCGGCCACTTCGACGACGCCATCACCATCGTCACGTACTGCATCATGAGCTTCGGCCTTCTGGTTTCCTCCACGATCGACATCGGCACGCATCGTCTGCCCCGTGAGATCTCCTATGCCACGGTGGCCCTCGGAGCACCTC
>JBMTPW010000084.1:0-7627 GCA_049444115.1 Ilumatobacteraceae bacterium
CGAGGAACTCTTCGCCGAGATCAAGTCCCGGATCCAAGAAGACGACGAGAGCGTCCCCGTGCTCAAAGACGGCTGGTGGTACGTGTCCAAGACCCGGGAAGGACTCGACTACTCCATTCACCTTCGAAGTCGCACGAAGGGTACGGGGGGTGAATTGGTGGACCCCACGGAAATGTTGAACGAGAACGTCGAGGCCGACGGCCACGACTACTTCGCCCTCGGTGCTCTCGAGATCAGTCCCGATACCAACCTCTTGGCATGGTCCGGCGATACGGACGGAAGCGAGCACTACACCGTGCGCGTCCGGGATCTTCGCACCGGTGCCGACCTCGCCGATCGGATCCTCGATACCTCGGCCGCTGGAATCGCTTGGAATTCGCGCTCAGACGCGTTCTTCTACATCACGAATGACGAACAAGAGCGCCCGAGCACCGTCTGGCGCCACCGCTTGGGAACGGATTCTCGCGAGGACACGAAGGTTCTCTTCGAACCCGATGAGCGATTCCACCTCGGTCTGGACCTCACGCGCAGTGGCCAATGGATCGTCATCGAGGCCAACAGCAAGACTTCGAGCGAGACCTGGCTGATTCCCGCCGACGCCGATGAGTCGCCACCGCGATCGGTGCGGCCCCGCTGCGCCGATGTCGAATACCACCTCGATCACTGGGGCGATCGATTCGTCGTGCTCACCAATGAGGAGGCTCCCGATTTTCGGGTGATGACGGCACCGGTCGAAGATCCGTCGACCTGGACCGAATTCGTGCCCCACCATGCCGGCCATCGCATCACGCGCGTCGATTGTTTCGCCACGCATCTGGTGATCCAGGACTGGGTCGACGCCCAACCCCGACTCCGCATCATGACTCGCGACGGCGCGGCCATCCCGATCCGTGTCGACGATGATCCCCACGATGTGGAGATCGACTCCAATCCCGAATGGCAGACCACGGTCGTGCGCTACGACTCCGAGAGCCTGATCTCTCCGGCCAGTCTCTGGGAGATCGATATCGCTACCGGTGCACGCACCCTTCTCAAACGGACACCCACGCCGAACGTGGATCTGGATCGGTACGAAACGTTTCGTCAGTGGGCGCCAAGCACCGATGGCGTGCTCGTTCCGTACGACGTCATCAGATTGCGAGGACAGAACTCCCCGTCACCGACGTTGGTCTACGCCTATGGCAGCTACGAGATCTCCATTCCCCCGTGGTTCAGCGTGGCGCGCCTGTCACTGGTGGACCGGGGTTGGACCTGGGTCCTCACCCATCCTCGCGGCGGCGGTGAGTTGGGTCGTCAGTGGTACTTCGACGGGCGGCTCCTGAACAAGCGCAAGACGTTCGACGATGTGAACGCCGTGGCTCGACACCTGGTCTCGAGTGGCATGTCCGATTCTCGACGGATGGCCGTGCGCGGTGGGAGTGCTGGAGGGCTGATGGTGGGGGCGTGCCTCAACCTGGATCCGGACCTGTGGCAAGCGGCCGTGGCCGAGGTGCCCTTCGTCGATGTGGTCTCCACCATGAGCGATCCCTCGATGCCACTCACGGTGACCGAGTGGGAGGAGTGGGGAGATCCGCGGAGCGAACCCTTCGGGTCCTACATGGCTTCCTATTCCCCCTACGACAACCTCACGGCCCGCCCGTATCCGGCGATCATGGCCACCGCCGGGCTCAACGATCCCCGGGTGTCGTATCACGAACCGGCCAAGTGGGTGGCCAAGATCAGGTCGCTGCGGACCAACACCAGTCCCCTGGTGTTGCACACCGAAATGGGCGCCGGTCATGGCGGATCGAGTGGACGCTACGACCGGTGGCGCGACGAAGCACGAATCCTGGCGTTTCTCCTCGTCAGCCTGCCCGACTGACAGCGCGGCTCAAGCCCACAACGACACGAAGGTCAGCGCCACCAAGAGCACATTTCTAGCCACGTGCTTCCATCCGAGCGGCTTGGGCCGCCACGCACCGAAACAGGCACAGACCGGCCGCTGTCCACGCCTCAGGTTCATGAGAATCAGGAGGGTGAAGGCCACCAACAACATCAGTGCTGCCGAACCACTCACCATCGGTGTCACCCGCGCCACGAGTGCCGCACCGACCAGGATTTCGATCCAGGGGACGAAGGGAACGACGAGCTGCGGTGCGCCCATGGCGCGAGCCTGGACCTTCCACTGATCGCCCGAGGCGATCTTCGCCGCTCCGGCAAGACACACGACTGCGCCGACGATCACCCCGGCCACCGTAGCGATCATGTCGCAGTGAAGATCATGGTTGGGGCGCGACCGACGCCACCTTGCCGCGGAAGAACACCATGGCATCGCTCACCTCGGCACGATGTCCGAGATCGGTGACCCGACCAACGACGAAGTAGTGGTCTCCGATGTCGTGAACCGATTCCACCGTGCAATCGATCCAGCCGATGACACCCTCGAGAACAGGTGCGCCGCTGGCCGCCGCCGTCCAGGCCACGCCGTCGAACTTGCCCGCCACCGCGCCGTCGTCACCCTCGGGTGGTTCCTTGGCGAAGCGCCAACAGAGGTCCGCTTGATCGGCTCCGAGAATGTTCACGCAGAACCTTTCCGATTCGGCCATGGCCGGCCAACTCCGAGAGTTCTTTCCAGGAAGGAACCCCACGAGCGGTGGATCGAGCGACACCGAGACGAATGAACCGATGGTGATGCCCTGGGGTCGGCCACGGCCATCGATCCCGGTCACCACGGTGACTCCGGTCGGGAAATGACCCAGGACGTCTCGGAACTGGCGGGAGTCGAAGTCGCTCATGGAGCCACATTAGAACCGGCGGTTCAGCGCACAGGAACGGACAGCGTCTGTCCTTCATGGGCCGCCAGCACTTCGATCCCATGAGGTGCGGCCCGCCGGCGAGCTTCTTCCAGCAACTGATCCAAATGGTCGTCGGTGCGCATGGGATCGTGGTGGAAGAGAACCAGTCGGCGCACGCCGCATTCGATGGCCACCCACACTGCGTAGTCGATGGTGCAATGGCCCCAGGTGGAGCGTTCGGCGAATTCGCTCGGCGTGTACTGGGCGTCGTGGATCAAGACATCGGTGCCCTCGCACAACTCCCGTGCTTCACTCGAAATCGCCATCGATCCATCGACGGGCATCTGGTGATCGGAGAGATACGACACACTGACATTCTCGAAGGTGACGCGATACCCCAAGGTGTTCCCGACATGCGGAATCAAACGACTCTTGACAGCCATGTCACCGACGGTGAAGTCACAGTTGCCCACATCGTGGAAGGCAAATTCCCCCGGAAGATCTCCCACACTCACCGGGAACATCGGTGGCTTGATGATCGATTCGAAGACCTCGCGCACCGAACGTCCGTCCTCCTGTACCGGCCCATAGATCTCGAAATGCGCACCCTCGCGCAACGTGGGCATGAAGAACGGCAAACCTTGGATGTGGTCCCAGTGCAGATGCGTGAGGAGACACGTTCCACCGAAAGGACCACTGGTTGGCACTCGTGCACCGCAATAGCGCAGACCTGTGCCGAGATCGAAGACCAGTGGATCTTGTCCGGGTACTTCGAGTCCGACGCAGGACGTGTTGCCGCCGTAGCGCTTCGTGTCATCGCCGTGGCATGGCGTGGAACCGCGCACACCAAAGAACGTGACCAAGACTTCCCGTTGTCCCCCGATGAATCGCACGCTAAAGGCCCGGACCCGTCCCTGGAAATAGGTCCGACTGGTGACCTTCGTCGCAGACCAGGTGGGCTGGCGGCCATCTCGACCGCTACCGTTTCGCCATGAGCGACATCTCCCAGGGCCGAATCGACATCGACGGCCTGGATATCGGCTACCTGGCCGCTGGCCTGGACCAGGACGGGCCGCTTGCTTTGTGCCTGCACGGATTCCCCGACTCGGCCCACACCTGGCGCCATCTGCTTCCTCGTCTGGCGTCCGCCGGGTACCGAGCCGTGGCTCCTTTCCTACGGGGATACGCCCCGACCGCTGTTCCCGTCGATGGACGTTTCCAAACGGCGGCGTCAGCCCTCGATGCACTCGGTCTCCGGGACGCTCTCGGAGCCGATCGTGAGGCGGTCATCATCGGCCACGATTGGGGTGCGGTGATCACCCATATCGCCGCCGCGCACCGACCCGAGGCCTGGTCCAAGGTCGTCACCATGGCCGTGCCCCCGGGATCGGCCGTGGGTGCAGCCTTTCTCACCAATCTGCAGCAGATCAAGCGCAGTTGGTACATGTTCTTCTTCCAGCATCCTTTCGCCGACTTCGTGGTCGGAGCGAACGACCTCGCCTACATCGATCTGCTCTGGGCGGATTGGTCACCGGGATTCGACGGACGCGCCGAGTTGGAGTTGTTGAAGCCGAGTCTGCGGGATCCGCAGAACCTGCAAGCCGCTCTCGGCTATTACCGGGCCACGCTCGGAGCGGGATACAACGATCCGGCTCTGCAATCGGTCCAGGATCTGTCCGGAACCATTCCCAGCCAGCCGATGCTCTATCTTCACGGCATCACCGATGGATGCATGGGCATCGAAGTCGCCGAGGCTGCTGCCGCCGAACTCCCAGGAACGGCACGGGCCCATTTCGTCGACGGCGCAGGCCACTTCTTGCATCTGGAACGACCCGACCACGTCAACGACCTGATCATCGACTTCCTGGGATCCTGATCATGGTCATGAACGCCCCGACCGCGTCGGATACGACATTTCCCCTGGCGGATGGTTTGGTCATCGTGGTCAAAGAGGATTGCGCCACTTGTCGTCTGGTGGTGCCGGTGATCCGGTACCTGCAGACGCGGGACCTCCCGGTCGAGGTCTACGTCCAGGACGACCCGAACTTCCCTCCCGAGACGAATGCTCGTCACGACACCGACTTGTCGTTCAGTTGGCATCACGACATCGAAACCGTCCCCACCGTCATCCGCGTGGCCGACGGACGCGAAGTTCAACGAACCGTTGGCTGGAACCGCGCCGACTGGGAACTGGTCACCGGAGTCTCATCACTCGGCGACGGTCTACCCGAATTTCGTCCCGGTTGCGGAAGCCTGAGCGTTGACCCCGATCGAGTCGATCAGTTGCGGGCCAGATTCACCGGTTCGACGCTGACGGCACGACGTGTGGACGTGGCCGATGCCGAGGACGAATTCGAAGCGATGTTCGACCGAGGCTGGACCGACGGCTTGCCCGTGATTCCCCCAACCGAAGAGCGGGTGCTCCGCATGTTGCAGGGCACGTCTCGTCCTGCGGACGAGGTCGTCGCCGTCGTGCCACCGGATCTGGTGGAGATCACGGTCGAGAAGATCGCCATCAATGCGGTGATGGCCGGTTGCCGCCCCGAATACCTGCCCTGGGTGATCGCCGCAGTTGAGGCGGTATGCAACGAGACCTTCAACATCCACGGCGTTCTGGCCACCACCATGCCGGTCGGTCCCGTGCTCGTCTGCAATGGCCCGGGTACTCGGGCCATCGGTATGAACAGCGGGATGAACGTCTTCGGCCAGGGAAACCGTGCCAATCTCACCATCGGTCGAGCTCTGCAGTTGATCGTACGTAACGTGGGCGGCGGTCGACCGGGCGAGGTCGATCGGGCGACACACGGCAATCCCGGCAAGATCTCGTTCTGTTTCGCCGAAGACGAAATCGGCTCACCATGGACTCCGTTGGCCGTGAGCCGCGGCCTGCCCGCAGACACCGATGCCGTCACGGTATTTCCGGGCGAGGGACCGCGCTGCGTGGTGGATCAGCTGGCACGCGATCCAGACAGCCTGGTCAACACCTTCGCAGCGTGTCTGCGCACCTTGCACAATCCGAAGTCCATCCTGGCATTCGACGCGATCCTGGTGGTCGGACCGGAACATGCTCGGGTCTTCGCCGACGCCGGCTGGGATCGCCAACGGGTGGTCGACGAGATCCATCGACGTTTGCAGATTCCGGGACACGAACTGGTGCGGGGCGCCGGCGGGATCGCCGAGGGCATTCCCCAGCACCTGAAGGACGCCACCCTGCCCAAGTTCCGACCGGGTGGAATCATGTTGGTGCACGCCGGAGGCGGAGCCGGCCTCTTTTCTGCCATCATTGGCGGGTGGGCCAACGGTGACGTCGGAAGTCAGCCGGTGACCAGAGAGGTGCAGCGATGAAAGTTCTTCTCGACCCGACCAACGAGCGCCGGGCGGCCACCATGGAACGCGTCGGCCGCCCCGACACCCTGCGCGGACTCACCGTCGGATTGCTGGACATCTCCAAGGCTCGCGGTGATGTCTTCCTGGATCGCCTCGAAGAACGGCTCTCCGAAATGGGCGCCGACGTCCGCCGTTTCAAGAAGCCCACATTCACCAAACCTGCCCCGGTGGATCTGCGCCACGAAATCTCCATCCAATGCCAGGTGGTCATCGAAGCCCTCGCCGATTGAGGCAGTTGCACGTCGTGCAGTGTGCACGACATCGTGGATCTGGAGCGACGGGGTGTTCCATCGGTCTTCGTCGCCTCGGCCGAGTTCGTATCGGCAGCGGATGCTCAATCGCAATCCCTGGGTTTCCCCGACGTCGCCAGGGTTTTCACTCCGCATCCGATTCAGGATCGCACCGATGACGAGATGCGGGCCTACGCGGACGCCGCCCTCGCCGAGATCGTCGCCGCGGTCACGCGGCGCCAAGACTGACAGCCGCGGTCACGCGGCGCCAAGACTGACAGCCGCGGTCACACGGCACCAGAAATTCACCTGCGCCGATTCCGGTGACCGGGCATGATGGGACAATGCGGAGCACCAAGATCGTGGCAACACTCGGCCCTGCGAGCCAGGACCTCGTCGGCGATCTGGCCGCCGCCGGCGTGGGCATGTTCCGCATCAATTGTTCTCATTTGTCCACTGCCGAGGTGGCGGTCTCGGTACGTTCGGCTCGAGCGCAGTCGTCGACTGCAGGCATCCTCGTCGACATCCAAGGTCCGAAGCTGCGCCTGATCGACGGGATCGATGCCTCCGGTACCACGGTCGATCTGTGGGAGAACGGCCACGGGCCGGGACCGCTCGTCGGCTTCGATCCTGCCGGGATCGGCATCCGGCCCGGTGAACGAATCCTCATCAACGATGGTCGCATCGAGCTGCGGGCCGTATCGGTGGAACCGCATCATGTGCGCGCCGAAGTGATCAATCCGGGGACGGCCACGGGACGCCGCGGAGTGAATCTCCCCGACACCGACGTGACGGTGCAGATGTTCTCGGACAAGGATCGAGCGGATATCGACGCGGCCGTGCAGGCTGGGGCCGATTGGATCGCGTTGTCCTTCGTGCAGCGGCCCGAGGACGTCCTCGAAGCCCGCGCCATGATCCCGGGAGACGTACGCATCATGGCCAAGATCGAGCGACCCCAGGCCCTCGAGGTTCTCGACGAGATCTGCGCCGTCTCCGACGGTGTGATGGCGGCGCGTGGAGATCTGGGAGTGGAAATCGCCTTCGCCCGGTTGCCGGTGGTGCAGCGCACCATCGCCGATGCGGCCATGCGGGCCGGCATCGTGTCCATCTGCGCCACCGAGATGCTGGAATCGATGATCACCGGCTCACGCCCCACCCGAGCCGAGGTCTCCGATGTCACCAATGCCGTGCGCGACGGTTTCGATGCGGTGATGCTCTCAGCGGAGACCGCCATCG
>JBMTPW010000085.1:0-7603 GCA_049444115.1 Ilumatobacteraceae bacterium
CACCGAGCTCGAGGCCACCGTCGACGAGGACCGCAAGGCCAACCTCGAACTGCTGGCTTCCGATGGCAACGCCGTCATCGTTGGCGTCGGCTTCATGTTCACCGATCCGATGGCCGAAGTGGCCGCCGCCAACCCGGACATCACCTTCGGCATCGTCGACTCCGTCGTCGAAGCCGACAATGTGAAGAGCCTGGTGTTCGCCGAAGAGCAGGGTTCGTTCCTGGTCGGTGCCGCTGCTGCGCTGAAGAGCGAGTCCGGCAAGATCGGCTTCATCGGTGGTCAGGAGATCGACTTGATCAAGAAGTTCGAGGCGGGCTACACCGCAGGTGCCAAGTACATCAACCCCGACATCGTCGTGGATGTGCAGTACCTCGGACCCGCTGGTGACAACTCGGCATGGGGCAACGTGGCCGGCGCCAAGGAAATCGCCGCCGGTTGGTATGCCGCTGGCACCGACATCATCTACACCGCCGCTGGCGGTTCGGGTGCAGGCACCATCGAAGCGGCCATCGAAGCCGGTAAGTGGGCCATCGGTGTGGACAGCGACCAGTACCTGACCGCTGGTTCCGAGGACGCCAAGAAGCACATCCTCACCTCCATGCTCAAGCGCGTGGACGTGGCGGTGTTCGAGACCATCAAGGCCGTCGCCGATGGTGACACCTCTGGTGGAATCAAGGTGTTCGATCTGTCCAACGACGGCGTCGGCTACTCCACCTCGGGTGGATACGTCGATGACATCGTGGAGCAGCTCGAAGAGATCAAGGCCAAGATCGTCAGCGGCGAGATCGAAGTACCGACCGCTCCGTGATCACAGGTCGTCACTGATCGGCGCCGTCGGGAGCCGATCGAACAAACCTGAGGAAGAACCCGGGTCGATGACCCGGGTTCTTTCGCGTTGTGGCCGGCATGGTAGGAATTCGGGCGGGATGACCAGCACAGGGGAGCATTCGGCGGCGCGGACCGGCAGCGATCTGGCCGTGGAATTGCGGGGGATCACCAAGAGATTCCCGGGGGTCGTCGCCAATTACGACATCGACCTGCGGATCCGACCGGGCACCATCCATGCCATCGTCGGAGAAAACGGAGCTGGTAAGTCCACGCTCATGAAGACCCTCTACGGGATGCACCAACCCGATGAGGGCGACATCTTCGTTCGCGGGGAAGCGATGACCTTCCGTTCCCCGACCGACGCCATTGCGGCCGGGATCGGCATGGTGCACCAACATTTCATGCTGGCCGACAACCTCTCGATCATGGAGAACGTCATCCTCGGCGACGAACCGGTTGGCAGCCGGGGACGACTCCGACTGGATGTGGCCCGAGAGCGCATCAAGGCTTTGATGCACTCGCTCGGCGTGGATCTGGATCTGGACGCACCGGTCAGTTCTCTCGGCGTGGGTCAGCGCCAGCGGGTGGAGATCTTGAAGGTGCTCTACCGAGGCGCGCAGATTCTGATCCTGGACGAACCGACTGCCGTGCTCGTTCCCCAGGAAGTGGAAGAGCTCTTCCAGACCCTCGAGCGGTTGGTTCACGACGGCGCCACCATCATCTTCATCTCCCACAAGTTGGATGAGGTCCTGGCACATTCGGACGAGATCACCGTCATCCGCCAGGGAACGACGGTGGGCGACACCACACCAGCCCAGGTGGACCGCAAGCAACTTGCCGAAATGATGGTGGGCAGCGATCTGCCCGATCCTTCCGGGCGTTCCACCGCCGTGAGTGACGAGATCTTGCTCTCGGTGACCGACGTGGATGTGGCCGGATCCGGAGCCAAGTTGGCCCTCGAGCACATTTCGCTCGTCGTGCACGCGGGCGAAGTGGTGGGGATCGCCGGTGTGGAAGGCAATGGCCAGTTCGAGTTGTGCGAAGCCATTCTGGGCTTGCGGCCACTGGCGGCCGGACGCATCGTCTTGAGCGACCGGGATGTGAGCGCAGTCGAGACCAGAGAGCGCATCGAAGCGGGACTGTCCTACATTCCCTTCGACCGCCATCGTGAGGGATTGCTCCTCGACGCGCCATTGTGGGAGAACACGTTCCTTGGGCGGGAGTTCAACGAAAGCCTTGGAAATGGGCCGTTCATTTCGCGTCGCAAGATGGAGGCCGACAGCCGGGCCATCATCGAACGCTTCGGCGTGCGCACTCCGAGCGAACAAGTACCGGCGTTCGCTCTGTCGGGTGGCAACCAGCAGAAGCTGGTGGTCGGTCGAGAAATGGCCAGCAATCCCAAGGTCCTTCTTGCAGCACATCCCACCCGTGGTGTGGACGTGGGCGCACAGGCGGCCATCTGGGACGAGTTGCGCGCGGCCCGCGACACCGGGCTCGGTGTGCTTCTCATCTCGGCCGACTTGGAGGAGTTGATTGGTCTTTCGGACCGGATTCTGGTGATGTTCGACGGCCGCCTCACCGCCGAGTTGGATCCGGCCACCGCCACTCCGGAACTGCTCGGCACATACATGACCGGCGGCGACATGACCACCAGTGAATCGTCGAGTGCAGGAGCGAATCTGTGAGTCCGCGTCTGCAGCGCATGCTGGTCACCACGGCCAGCTCCATCTTCGCCGTCTTCGTGGCTCTCGCCGTCTGCGCAGTGATCCTGGTGATCACCGGCAAGGATCCGATTCAGGCGTACCGCACACTCTTCGGGGCCGCCGGCGAGCGGCGGGTCTTGGAGGGAATGGCCAACCGGGCCACGCCCCTGATGATCTCGGCGGCCGCCGTGGCCATCGGGTTCAAGATGAACCTCTTCAACATCGGCGTCGAAGGGCAGATGCGTGTGGCTCTGCTCACCACCGCCGTGGTTGGAGGAGCGGTCGATCTGCCCAGGCCCTTGCACATCCTTTTCTGCCTGCTGGTGGCCATGGCGGCCGGATCCCTGTGGTCCGGGATCGCCGGCTGGCTGAAGGTGAAACGTGGCGTCAATGAAGTGATCTCCACGATCATGTTGAACTTCATCGCGCTGGCGATGGTGGCCTGGGCCTTCGACGACTTCTTCCGAGTGGAGAGCGAAACCGAGAGCCTGCTCGTCAAGACCAAGGAACTGCCAACCTCGGCCTGGTTCCCGGATCTGGTGGAGCGACGTCTGAACGGCATGTTCATCGTGGCGCTGTTGGTTTTGGTGTTCTTCTACGTGCTGGTGTGGAAGACCCGCTTCGGTTTCCAGTTGCGGGCCTCGGGCCAGAACGCCGGGGCGGCCCGAGTGACCGGCGTGAATCCGAAACGCATGGTGATGATCTCCATGCTCTTGTCCGGAGCGATCGCCGGCTTGGTGGGTATGCGAGCCTTGCTCGGCGACGTGCACGCCTATCAGAACAACCTCGCCGAACAGCAGGGCTTCAACGGCATCGCCGTTGCGCTTCTCGGCCGGAACCATCCGCTTGGCATTCTGTTCTCCGCCTTGCTCTTCGGCTTTCTGGGCGAGGCATCGGGCAAATTGCAATTGGAGGACATCCCGAAGGAAATCGTGACCATCATGACCGGCATCATCGTGCTGGCCGTGGTGATCATCAACGAGGCCGTGAAGCGCTGGGATGACCGCCGCATACAGCGCAAGGCCGCCGCGGCCCTGGACGGGACGTCGTCATGAAGACGTTCAAGTCGCTCTCCCCTGCTCAGCGCAGCATCATCTTGTCGCTCGGGGTGGTGCTCATCCTGTCCCTGGTGCGAATCGCCACCAACGCCAACGACATCACCAGTTCGGGAACCGTGTCGTCCACCTTACGTGTGGCCACACCGATTCTTCTGGCTGGTCTCGCCGGACTCTGGGCCGAACGGGCCGGCATCGTGAACATCGGGATCGAAGGCATGATGGTGGTCGGATCCTGGCTCGGTGGCTACGGCGCCTGGAAGTGGGGCTCCTGGGCCGGGATCGCACTCGCCATGGCCGGCGGTGTGCTGGTCGGGTTGATCCACGCACTTGCCACCGTGCGCTTCAACGTGGACCACGTGGTATCTGGTATTTCGGTCAACATCCTGGCTGCCGGATCCACGGAATATCTCTCGATCATCTTCTTCAAAGGCAAGCCCGGTGGTGGCGAGAGCCAATCACCGGCGGGCAAGGGAGGCTATGGCGAATTCGACATGCCGTTCCTGGCCGGTGGTCGCATCGGGTCGTGGCGAAGTCCGGACATTCTTGGATGGATCGAGAGACAGGACAATATTCCGCTCGTTCCCGATGTGGCGGCGTTGATCCGCGGCATTCTCAGTGACGTCTACATCCCCACGCTCTTGGCCGTGGCCTTCGTTCCCCTGACTGGATACATCCTCTGGCGTACGCGCTTCGGATTGCGAGTGCGATCGAGTGGAGAGTCACCGCGGGCCGGGGAAAGTTTGGGTGTGCCGATCGTGCGCCTGCGCTATCAGGCAATGGCCATCAGCGGTGCGTTGGCGGCCTTCGGTGGCGCCTACCTGTCGTGCGTGGTCACGAATACCTATCGCCAGCGTCAAGTGGGCGGTCAGGGCTTCATTGGTCTCGCCACCACCATTTTCGGCAACTGGAATCCCTTCGGGGTGTTCCGTGGCGCATTGCTCTTCGGATTCCCGACGGCGCTCAAGTTCCGCGACGACAAGAACGTGCCCGCGCTCTTGCTGGTGGGTGCGGTGATTCTGGCCATCGTTGCGGTGGCGCTCATCGCAGCCAAGAAATCACGCGCAGCTGCTGGGGCATTGACCGCAGCCATCGTGGCCGCACTCACGTACATCTTGGTGGACGATGTACCCCGCGAATTCGTGCAGGCCACGCCCTACATCGTGACGGTCTTGGTGTTGGCCGGAGCCCGACAACAACTACGGCCTCCAGCGCACGCCGGACAGCCGTATCGCCCGGGCGAGAATCACTGATCCGCATCGGATCCTTCAGGGCCGCACGCCCTCGGGCGTCGATCGGCACCGGAGCTCCTGCAGCGAGTCGTGCCAGGACTCTCTCAGGCGACGAGTTCGGCCACGGCACGCACTTCGATCCCGCCACGGGGACGCTGCGTGAGCGTCACCGTCACGTTCTTCGGGCGAGCGGTGCTCATGATCTCCCCGGCGATTTCAGCGGCCAGTGCTTCGGCGAACACGGCTCGATCCCGGAAACTCCACAAATAGAGCTTGAGACTCTTCGATTCCACGCACCATTGATCGGGTACGTATTCGATCTCCACGCGTGACAGATCGGGCTGCTGGGTCACTGGACACATGGACGCCAATTCGTCGGTGGTGAAGGTGACCGTGCTCACGTTCTTCGGTGCCGGGAACACTTCGACGTGCTCGATGGCCTCGCGCACCGTGGCGCCGAGAACCGTCAGCGTCGCAGTGATCGGGGGCTCGCGATCGACGGACATGGCTCCAGCGTACGGCGCGGCGTGCGAGATGGCACGCAACCACGTCGGATCCGATCCGGGCCTCCAGCACTAGGATCGTTCCATGGGAGAGCTGTTGACCGACGACCAGATCGCCGCCTACCACCGCGACGGATACCTGGTGGTGCCCGATTTCGTGTCCGCCGAGGAGTGCCGAATCCTGAAGGCCCGTGCCGAGCGAATCCTGCACGAGTTCGATCCCGACGCCCACCGCAGTGTGTTCACCACCAACGAACAGTCCCGCCACGCCGACCGCGAATTCCTGGAGTCGGCCTCCGGAATCCACTGCTTCTTCGAAGAGGAGGCCTTCGATGCCGAGGGACGCTTGGTGCAGGCCAAGGAACTGTGTGTGAACAAGATCGGTCATGCCATGCACGATCTGGATCCGGTCTTCGAATCGTTCACCTACAACCCGCGCCTCGCCACGGTGGCCCGAGACGTGGGCCTCAGCGATCCGGTGGCGCTCCAGACCATGTACATCTGCAAGCAGCCCCGCATCGGTGGCGAAGTGGGTTGTCATCAAGACGCCACGTTCCTGTACACGGATCCGGTGACCGTGACCGGATTCTGGTTCGCCATCGAAGACGCCACACTCGAGAACGGCTGCCTGTGGGCGCAGCCCGGTGGCCATCGAACATCGCTGCGCAAGACCTTCGTGCGCAACACCAGTGACGACGGTGCCACATTCACCGTGCACGATGAATCGCCCCTGCCGACCCCACCCGAGGATTTGGTGCCCCTCGAAGTGACGGCCGGAACCCTGGTCGTCTTGCATGGCCTGCTGCCGCATTGGAGCGATGTGAACCGGTCGGACAAGAGCCGTCACGCATTCTCGTTGCACTGTGTGTCGGCATCGGCCGACTACCCGACATGGAACTGGTTGCAACGGCGCGACGACTTGCCGTTGCGACGACTGGATCAGGTGGCGGTGTCCCGATGAGCACGACGGTGCCGGCGGACGCCATCGTCCGGGCACCCAAGGTGTTGTTGCACGACCACCTCGATGGCGGTGTGCGTCCGGCAACGGTGGTCGAATTGGCCCAGGAATATGGGTACACGAACCTGCCGACAACCGATATCGACGACCTGTCGAAGTGGTTCCACCGTGGTGCCAAGCGCAACGATCTGGTGCTGTACCTGGAGACATTCGCTCACACCGTGGGCGTGATGCAGCATCGCGACGCCATCGAGCGGGTGGCCTTCGAATGTGCCCAGGACTTGGCACACGACGGTGTGGTGTACGCCGAAGTGCGGATGGCCCCAGAGTTGTGCACCGACGCCGGACTGACCCTCGATGAGGTGATGCAGGCCATCATGGACGGGTTCGCCCGGGGGTCGTCGGGAACCGATCTCACCATCTACGCCATCTGTTCGGCGATGCGCACGGCTCGACGCAGTTTGGAGATTGCCGATCTGGCAGTGCGCTGGCGCGACCGAGGTGTGGTGGGCTTCGACATCGCCGGAGCCGAGGCTGGACATCCGCCCACTCGCCACTTGGAAGCGTTCACCCATGTGCAGCGGGAGAACTTCCACTCCACCATCCACGCCGGCGAGGCCTTCGGGTTGCCGAGCATTTGGGAGGCCGTGCAGTTGTGCGGTGCCGAACGCCTGGGTCACGGGGTACGGATCGTCGACGACATCTCCGGATCCGAAGGTCACGAGCAACTGGGCCGTCTCGCCGCATATGTGCGGGACCGGCGCATTCCGTTGGAGCTCTGTCCCACCAGCAATGTGAATACGGGGGTGTGCGCATCGATCGCCGAGCATCCCATCGGGTTGTTACGACGGCTGCGGTTCCGGGTGACCGTGAACACCGACAACCGGCTGATGAGCAACACGTCCATGTCCAAGGAGTTGCGGCAGTTGCAGGAGGCCTTCGGCTGGGGGCTCGAGGATTTCGAATGGCTGACCACGAACGCCATGAAGAGCGCCTTCGCCCCGTTCCCGGAACGGCTGCGGATCATCAACGGGTTGATCAAACCCCGTTATGCCCTCCTGCGGGCCGAGCTGGCCATGGGCGCCCCGGTCCGCTGAATCAAGTCGTTGTGCGGGCTGCATGGCCGGCCGCGCCAGTTTCGGGTCACGGGCTGAAGGGCCGCCCGGTCGGCGTGCGACAATGGGACCATGTCCGTCGAAGTCCACGTTGTCGACCACCCGCTGATTGCCGATTCCCTCACCCGTATCCGGGATCGCACCACCCCGAACGCGCTCTTCCGTCAGGAGCTGGAGCGCGTCGGCACTCTGTTGTTGGCCGAGGCCAC
>JBMTPW010000086.1:0-7594 GCA_049444115.1 Ilumatobacteraceae bacterium
GGGAATCAGATTCTGTGAATGGTCCCAATTCTCACCAATCCGTGCATCGCGACTTGCTCCAGCGGCATTGAAGTAGCGCAAGTTGACCACTCGTAACGATGAGGTCTTGCAGTACCAGCCGAGAATCTGCTCCATGGTGGCCTTGGTCTGCGCGTAGACGCTCTCGGGCCGAATCGCAGCATCTTCGTCGACCGGCACCACCAAGGGTGTTCCGAGAACCGAACAGCTCGAGGAGAAGACCACATCGGAAACACCGGCCAGAAGCAGAGATTCGATGAGTTCCACGGTTCCGGCGACGTTGTTACGCCAGTACTTGCCTGGTTCGCGCATCGATTCGCCCACGTTCTTGTACGCCGCGAAATGAACGACCTGGGTGACGCCGTACCGACGGCACGTGTCGAGGACGACTTCCCGGTCCCCGATGTCTCCGACAACAAGTGGTGCTCCGAGGGTCGACGCTTCGTCCCCGAGTTCCAACGAATCGAGGACCACGACATCGTGGCCACACGTACGAAGAAGCCGAACCGTATGTGATCCGATATAGCCAGCTCCCCCAGTGACCAGGATGCTCATGGTGCACTCCAAATTCGGTTCCCGCGCATCACCAAACTCAACGGCACCCCCACCAGCAAAGCGAGTCCGACCGAAAGCAGGGCCGCTGCACCGGTCTCGGCGACACCCCCGGTGCGGGCGACGATCCAGGCTGCCCCCAACCACACCAAAGCAATCGACCAACGGCGAGTCTCGGTCAGTGGGCGCCCGGCGCGGCGTGGACGGATGAAGAATGCCGTGGCCAGGATCGGCACCAGCGCGAACAGGCCGCCGATCACCGCCCGAGTCTCACCGGTTGCTCCGAAAACTGCAGTCCAAACCAGGCCAGCGACTGCCGCCGACCACACGGGTGCCGGGAGCCTGCGACGCATGAGGAACTCCGCCACACCAGCACAGGCCAGAAGCAGTCCGATTTCGGTGGTTTGATCATTCTCTGGAACACACACGTGTATCGCTCCCAGACAGCCGGCAAAGAGCACCCAGGTGTAGACGGGAGACGTGAAGGAGTGGAACAGAACCGGAACCGCCCACGCGGATCCAGCGGCGATCACGATTACGGCCACAACGGCCCAGTCCAACTCACGGGATTCGAAGGTCGCCGACCAGGCCGACGCCACGATCAGGGCACCGCTCGCCGCCGCGAGAACGATGCGAGTCGAATATCTCGTCGGCCAGATCGTGGCCAGGGCCGCAAGAGCGAATGCCACGACGCGTAGGTCGACTTCGCTCATGCAAAGACCTTACCCCTTGTTCGCCCCTCGAAAGACGAGTAGTCATCGATGCTCGGCGTCGAGTCGCTTGGCGACCCGCTGGCCAACGACCTCGATGGTCAGCACCGCGACCAGACCCAGAACCGCCAACAGAATCGGGACGAGAACATCTCCGCGCGGCAACGACATCGTCGTGGTCGACGTCCCTCCCGGCCACGGCCACAACACGCGCAACGATCCCAACATGAGCCCGATGAGGAAGGCCATCATGCGGTCGTGATGATTCTCCAACAACCATTCCAGAAGGGTCGAGAACGCACTCAGACCGATCCCGCATCCAAGGACGAAGACCCCGATGACGAGCACGTCACGATCGTTCACGGCCCCCAGAACCTCTCCGTACATACCCATCATGACCAGGAGAAATGAACCCGAGATACCCGGCAGGATCATGGCGCAGATCGCAATTGCACCAACGACGAAGAACATCCACAGTGGCCTGGTGACCGCCTCCGCGGAATCGGAACTCGTATCCGATCGGAGTCCGAGAAACATGAAGAGCGCGATTGCCGAAACGAGCATGATGGCGAAGTCCACACCTCTGATCGAACGAACCAATCGCCATGCCAAGATCACCGAGCCGAAGATGAGACCGAAGAAGAGTCCGGCCATACGAATCGGTTCGTCTTCGAGTAATCGCTCCAGCACCGCCGACAACGAAGCGACAGCGAGAAGGATGCCCGCCAGAAGTGAGAAGAGCCACACCCATTCCACTTTCCTGATGCACTGCATCACTCCTTTGCCATCCAGTCGAATGGAATGACCAAGGGCACCAGCAACGGTCCGGATGTTGAGGATCAATCGTTCGTAGATCCCGAGCAAGAGCGCAATGGTCCCGCCTGAGACTCCCGGAACGATGTCGGCCGCCCCCATCAGAAAGCCGCGCACCACTTGTGAAACAGGAGTTCGGATCATGGGCGCAGACACTAGTGAGATCAGCGACCACTGCTCGCCATGCGCTGCGCGCGGCGCACGGCACGTCGATCGGTCACGCGATACATGAGAGCCCAGGCCACGGCGAGAACAGAGGCCGCTGCCGTCACCTGATACAGGATCGACGATCGATCGGTCCCGGCGTAAGCCGAATGCATGCTCGTCAGCCAAAACGCCACGTAACTGGTGAAGTGAACGGCGCGCCAAAAACGCCGGGGAAGGGATCGCATGGCCAAGGAGGTCAGTTGAACCGCAACGAGCAGCCACATCCCGAGAACTCCGAACGCAATGGCTCCGGGCTTCCAGTCACTGGCGAAGGGAACGGTGACGTCGGCCAGTCCGAAGGACACGTAATTGTCGGCGACCAGGGCGGCAATGTGAATCGCCAGGAACGCCAGCATCAGCCCGGCCAGCCAGCGATGGAGCGACTGCAACCACAACGGATGGCGCTGATTCGGGAACGCCTTGGTCGACAGCAGAATTCCCCAAATCACCGTGGCCGTCAGCATCAGCCAGGCGACGATGCCCGATGCGCGGGTCAGATACCACCAGAAGTGAGGGTTCACCGCGCCCCGCTCGTGGTCCGGATCTCGATGTCGAGAAGATTGCTCGTCCTGAAGACCTGTTCCGAGGTCGGTGAGATCATGACTGCGACGCCACTGAGATCTCGATCTTCGAGATACTGGATGACGGATCCGCTTCCTGCACCAAGTGCTGCCGTGGCGTGTACCTCGGCCAGCCAGCCGGTTGGGGCAATGACCGTGACCGCCGTGAGATCGGTGTCGGAGGCCGTGCAAGTGGATGGATCGATCTGGTGATGTCGCTCGGATCCTTCGTGAACCCACCGACGAGAGATCACACTCGAGGTTGCAACCCCTCCTCCGCTCACCGCCAACGAGCAGAGCACACCTCTCGCCGGATCCGGGTGCTCGATGTCGACGAGCCATCCGGCTGGATCGATCGAAACTCCCGCCATGGCGAGATCTCCACCGATTTCGACCATTGCCCCGCCGAGACCGGAGTTCAACAGCCGCGACACCGCCAAATCGGCTGCCAGACCTTTGCCGATACCGCCCGGATCGATCACCAGACCGCTTGGAACTTCGACGATGTGCTCGACCGGATCGATGACGAGATCGAGCAAGGCCCCTCGCCGCGTCACTCCAGCGCTCACCGAGGAGATCCGATCCGGCACCTCGAAGCTGCTGCTGTACCCCTCGGCGATCATCGTCCGCAGGATCGACGGGTCGAATCGACCAACGGTGGTGCGAAAACCAGCGATCATGGATTCGAGAAGAACCACAGTGGTCGGGTCCACCACGAGGGCACCCCCATCGGGTCCCAATCGATTCAGCCGGCTGATGTCACTCGACGGAATGAACCGACTCCAGCACTGATCCAAGTACTCGAGAAACGCGACCGTCTCTTGCACGGTCGAAACCAGAGCTTCCTGCGTTCTCTCGCCATCTGCCGCGATGATGTGCAGACGACTGGCCATCACCCGGCCGTGGAATTCAGCGACTTCCATTCGTACGCCCTGCCGGCGCCTGCGACGCCGGAGCCTGTCGAACGACCGGTTGGGCGGTGAGTACGACGGGCTGATCATTCGAGACGGTCGAATTCCCGACGACTGCGGGCGACCCTGCCGAAACACCTGCTGCTCCAGCCTCATGAACGACGATCACGACTTGAGTCGGAACCGTTGCCACGGGCTGGGATTGCGGCTCGGGTTGCGATGAGCGCTCGGCGAGGCCCATGGCCGCCACCAGCCCGAGCATGGCCGTGAATCCGATACCCGTGGCGGCGATCTTCGAGCCACTGGCAACTCCGGAACGGTTCGATCGATTGCCCCGGGCTGCAGGGGCCACCGCAGTCACCGCTTCGACGACGACATCGACCGCGGCAGGCTCAGCAGTCTCGGCACCGGAGGCCCGGCGACGCTTCAGCTCGGCGATCCGCGCCATCCGGGCGTCGTCGTCAGTCATCGTCGACCTTGTCCTTCTTCTTGTCCGGGTCGTCGTCGTGATCATCGTCGTCATGATCATCATCGAAAAGCGTCGGTGCCGGCTCTCCGACGAAGGTCGTGATCACTCCGTCACCGGTGGTGGAGGCCACGAACTCGAGAGTTCTCGAACCATTCGTGAAGGTGATCGTGAGAGACATCGGGGAAGTCTGCACCAGAGTCCACGTCCACCCGGCTGCAGGAACCACCTCATCCACTGTGAGTCCAGTAGCGGTGGCCACCAAACCAGCACTGCCCGCCACATCGACGGCGAAGCGCTGGATTTCCTCGCCCTCATCGGACAAGTAGACATCCACGACTTGGGTCGAGGGAGACGGTAGGTCTCCGGCCAGCGAGGCCTCTCCCACCGAGCCGTTCGAAGTCGAATCGAGGATCCCGATGTTGGCTCCGACAGCCGTCGCTCCGGCGAGGCCGACTCCGATGATCGACAACACGGTCACGAGACGGGTGCGACCCGAGAACCAATTGTGGAGAGATGAAGAACCGCCCGACGCCATGGATTCACCCTACGCAGGCGACGGTCAGCAGCCTCCTAGACCCAGGCAAGAATTGGGTAAATCCGCTCGAGCATGGTCCTTGTGACGGGTGCAACCGGGCAAAATCGGCTCATGAAAATCCTGGTGATCGAAGACGATCCTTCGATCTCCGGACCTCTCCGAGACGGTCTGATCCGGGAAGGATTCGACGTCGAGGTGGCCAACACCGGAGCTGCCGCCCTTGCGGCTCCCTCGCCCGACCTCGTACTCCTGGATCTCGGACTTCCCGATCTCGAAGGAAGTGTCGTCTGCGAACGATTGCGCGCCACCACCAACGTACCGATCATCGTGGTTTCTGCGCGCGGGGACGAGATGGATCGGGTGATGCTGCTCGAACTCGGTGCCGACGATTACGTGGTGAAGCCTTACAGCCTCCGGGAACTAGTGGCCCGGATCCGCGCCGTGTCCCGTCGGACGATGAACGCCGACGCTCCACTTGACGACGTCACCGAGATGATCGTCGGTCCATTGCACATCGATCGACGCGGGCGCCACGTGGTCTTCTCCGGTCATTCGGTGGACCTGACCCCGAAGGAATACGATCTGCTCGTGTACCTTGCTTCCGACCCGGGAGCCGTGCGCGGCCGTGAGCAGATCATCCATCAGGTGTGGGATGAGAACTGGTGGGGGTCGACCAAGACCCTGGATGTCCATATCGCCTCCTTGCGAAAGAAGTTGGACATGCACCTGATCGAAACGATTCGCTCGGTCGGCTATCGACTCGTCGAATTACCCGTTTCATGACCAGACGCCTGATTCTCAGCTACCTGGCCATCACCGTTGCGGTGCTCATCATTCTCGAAGTTCCTTTTGCCGTCTTCTTCGCCCAACGAGAGCGCGACCGACTGACGGCGAACCTGGAACGAGACGCCTACGTCATGGCCACCGTCTACGAGGACTTCATCGAAGTGGGTGTCGTTCCCGACCCCCGCCGCGCCGAGGAGTACGCAAGCGCCACCGGAGCCCGGGTGATCGTGGTGGACGAGACGGGCCTGTCATTGGTGGATACCGCCGAACCGACTCCTCAGAGTTTTGCGACCAGGCCGGAAATCGCAGCCGCCCTGAGCGGTGAACGCGCCACGGGAACCCGTCGATCCGAGTCGCTGGGCACCGATCTGCTCTTCGTATCCATCCCCATCGCTGCCAACGGATCGATCCAAGGGGCGGTCCGCCTGACACTGGACACGTCCGAGGTCGACGACCGCATCGAGAGGTTCTGGTGGGGACTTCTCGGCATCGCCGCAGTCGTCGTTGTGGCGATCACCTTGATCGGGTGGTTGATCGCACGATCGGTGACACTTCCTCTGCGTCGCCTCAACGAAACGGCCCGGCGATTCGGTAGCGGTGACCTCAGAAGGGAGAAAACGGAGTCCCAAGGTCCTCCAGAGCTCCAAGAGCTGGCCGCGACGATGACCGACATGGCCGAACAACTCGCCCAATTGATCGAACAACAGCGGGCCTTCGTCGCCGACGCTTCGCATCAACTGCGTACGCCTCTCACCGGACTGCGTCTTCGCCTGGAGAATCTCCAGGCCACTCTCGCCACTGCTGATTCGACGCAGATCGACCTGGCCATCGACGAGATCGCACGTCTTTCGAATGTCGTCAACGACCTTCTCCGCCTGGCCCGCGCCGACCGAGGCGACGTCGCCGTTCCCCACGATCTGACCACAATCGTCTCCGAGCGTGTCAATACTTGGACCGCCGTTGCCGAAACGGCCGATATCCACCTGGACTTCCAACAGGACGAGAAGCATCTGGTAGTGCTGGCCGTTCCCGGCGCCATCGAACAGATTCTCGACAACGTGCTCGACAATGCAATCAGCATCGCACCCGCCCGAACCACTGTGTCCATCGTCCTCGAATCCGGAATATCGAGGCACCGACTGTCCATCCGCGACCAGGGGCCCGGCCTGAGTGACGAGGACAAGATCTTGGCGCTCCGACGTTTCTGGCGCGGAGACAATCAACGTCCGGGTAGCGGCCTGGGGCTGGCCATCGCCGAAGGACTGGCCCGATCCTCCGGAGGATCACTGGAGTTGCACGATTCACCGTCCGGTGGGCTGAGGGTCGATGTGCTGTTCCCCGCAGTGGTTTCGTGAAGGGCAGCAAACCCTGAACGCACAACGGCCGCCACATAGGGCGACCGTTTCGCATTGGTGGGCGTGAGTCGTGCTGACACGCTGCTGACAGTCGCTTGTCCGGTCAGGCTGCGTCGTTGCGGCCGAGGTGGATCGGCACCCGGCGATCCTCATCGTCGAACACGGCCACGAGCTCCAGATGTGCGCCGAGCGCTTCGAGGTATTGCCACAGGGTCGACACGCTCACGTCGTCGGAGTGCTCGAGCTTGGAGATCGCCCCTTGCGTGACATCGAGCCGGGCTTGGCGGTTGTCGCGGAGTTCGGAGAACTTGGTTCGTGTCATCAGATCAATCCTTCCTCACCGAGTTCCCGGAGGTACTCGTCACACAGGTCATCGGCCAGCGGCACCGCCAGCCGGTAGACGGCTACCGGCCCATCGGCCGCAAAGTCGCAGGTCAGCGATCCGGACCGTCGAAAGCCGGTGGACGCGCCCCCGACAACGTCGAACGCCCAGGACTTGTGAACTGGGCGTTCATCGAGTGGCGGGGACAGGACCGGTCGGACTGCTCCGCAGTCCTCCTCCCAAATCCTCACAAGACTCTGTAGTAATAGAAGAGCCCCCTCGCGGGGGCCCTTCTCCTACATGGTGGCGGGGACAGGATTTGAACCTGTGACCTTCGGGTTATGAGCCCGACGAGC
>JBMTPW010000087.1:0-7559 GCA_049444115.1 Ilumatobacteraceae bacterium
CAGATGAGCGCCCGCACGCCGACCGCTGCCGCCATGGCCGCCATCACCCTCGACCATCTCTCCAACGGCCGCTTCATCCTCGGTCTCGGTGCCAGTGGTCCACAGGTGGTCGAAGGGTGGTACGGCCAGGCCTATCCGAAACCTTTGGCCCGAACCCGGGAATACGTGGACATCGTTCGCCAGGTGTTGGCCCGCGAGAAGCCGGTCGAGCGCCATGGTGCCTTCTACGATCTCCCCTACACAGGCGCGGATGGGGCAGGACTGGGCAAGCCGTTGCGTCCGACGGTGCATCCCTTGCGGAAATCGATTCCCATCTTCCTCGGTGCCGAAGGGCCCAAGAACGTGGCGCTGTCGGCCGAAATCTGTGACGGCTGGTTGCCTCTGTTCTTCTCGCCCAAGGAAGACGGCTTCTATCGGCGTTGTCTCGATGAGGGCTTCGCCAAAGCCGGCGAGACGGGAAAGAAGGACCGCTTCGAGGTTGCGGCCACGGTGATGATCATTCCCGGTGACGACGCCGAGAAATGTGCCGACATGGTCCGACCTTTCCTGGCCCTCTACGCCGGTGGCATGGGTGCACGCGGAGCCAACTTCCATTTCGAAGTCTTCGCCCGCATGGGCTACGAGGACGTGGCCACCAGGGTTCAGGACCTCTACCTACAGGGCAAGAAGGAAGAGGCCGCCGCCGCGATTCCGCTGGCCATGGTGGAAGACGTTGCTCTCGTCGGACCCGTCGACAAGATCAAGGACGAAATGGCTCGTTGGAAGGAGACCTGTCTCACCACTTTCCTTCTCAGCGGTCCCGCGGCAGTGCTCCCGTTCTACGCCGATCTCATCAACGGCTGAGCACTGGTGCGGGAGCCGAACTGTTTCGCCGGCATCGATGAACTGCGGAGCGGACTCTTCTCCGGCGCCTTCTCACCCGAGGATCTCGTCGAGGAGTCACTCGCCCGCATCGAACTGGTCCAACCGCAACTGAACTGCTTCGTCGAGGTCTGGGCGGACCAGGCTCGCGAACGGGCCGCTTTCCTGTCGGGTATCGATGCGGAGACTCGGCAGGCTCAACCGCTCCACGCCATCCCGATAGCCATCAAGGACACGACGCCATGGTTGGGTCAGCGCATGTCCCAAGGTTCCCTGACACAGCGACATCACGTGGCCGATCGAACGGCTCGAGTCGTCGAATCGCTGTTGCGTGCGGGCGCGATCATCGTCGGAAGCACCAATACTCCCGAATTCGCACATGCCTCGATCACCGACAACCGACTCTGGGGACCGACGCTCAATCCGTGGGACACGACGCGATCCCCGGGCGGTTCGAGTGGTGGTGCCGGTGCCGCCGTGGCCAGCGGCTGCGTCGTCCTTGCCGAAGGCAGTGACATGGGTGGCTCGGTTCGCATTCCCGCCGCGTGGTGCGGCGTCTCGGGATTGAAACCGTCCCTCGGGCGGATTCCCATGGATGCCCTTCCCGGCCTCTGGGACACATTGTCCCACCATGGTCCTCTGGCACGACGCGTCGACGACATCTGGGAGTTCCTCCTCGCCACCCAGGGGCCAAGTCTCGCAGACCCTTGGAGCAATCTCTTCCCGTTGCACGATTCACGGAACTCCCAACGTGCCGCTGACCTCCGAGTCGGTCTGTCCATGGATCTCGGTTGCTGGGCAGTGAATCCTGAAATCATGACAACGATCGAGAGTGCCGCTACGGCCCTGCGCGAAGCCGGGGTTCGGGTCGAGATCGTCGACCTCGAGTTCTCCGCCGAGGATGCCGAACTTTGGCTGGCGATGTGGAGCGTCTTCATGGCCGGCTACTTCGGCCATCTGGTCGACGAATCACGGGCCGACCTGGACGTCGACGTCGTGCGGCTGATCGAAGCAGGATCACGGATGAGTGCGGCCGACTACAAACGGCTGGAACTGCGGAGGACGCTCGTATGGAACCGCGTCATGGACACGTTCCGAAGTTGCGACGTCATCATGTGCCCGACCATGGCGCAGGCGCCCAAACCGGCCACCAAGGCTGAAGAGCGCTCACGAACCCGCCCAGCCCAGGACGGCCTGTTCCACGCCGACGACATGACATCGGTCTGGAATCTCGTGGCCCCTTGCCCGGCGATCTCGGTTCCGGGAGGAAGGTTCGGTCCTGGTCCCGACGAGGGACTCCCGATCGGCGTTCAATTCATCGGACTGCCCGGACGCGAGGATCACATTCTGGCGCTGGCGCGGTGTCTCGAGGAGTGGAGTGGATCGCCGCAGTGGCGTCCACCGCTGACTGGTCCCTGACCCGGTCAGTCACAGCACGAGTCGCGCCACCCGCACCCTCGACAGCGGAAGTGGGCGTGCTCGGGGGCAAGTGATCCTCCGCACATCGGACACTCGGCGAAAGTACCCAGTGGCGACCGACACGGCTCGGTTCGACCCGTCATCGGCGACGCGCTCTCGACTCGATCCCGACTGGAGACGTCATGGTGAGTGGACACTCGAGCAGTCTGTCACGGCGGACGCACCGTGACATGACATTCTCCCGTTCCAATCCCAAAGAGCGGAGGCGTCCACGTCACTAGGCTCACCATGCCCCCATTTCCTCTTGATCCCGTGACCGAACCGATCGACTCCCCTCTTCCCCACCGACATCGTGCGGGCACTGCTCGGGCCGCGCTGGCGTATCGCGACTATCGCCTGGTCTGGACGGGTCTGTTCCTGTCCAGCATCGGAACCTGGATGCAGAACCTGACCTTGCCGGCCTACATCGATGCACGAACCGGATCGGCCAAGATCGTGAGCCTCTTGGTCTTCGCTCAGCTCGGGCCGTTGTTGCTCTTGGCCATTCCGGGTGCCATCATCGCCGAACGCGTCAACCGACGGACTTTCTTGTTGTGGATGCAATGGATGCAACTGGTCTTCTCCTTGGTCCTCGCGGCGATCGTCAGTGTGGATGGACCGATCTGGGCCCTCTTTCTCGCACAGGTTGCCGTTGGTACGGGAAACGCCCTCAATGCACCGGCCTTCCAGGCCACCGTCCCGATGCTGGTCGATCGGCGCGATCTGGCCGGAGCGATCAGCATGAATTCGGTTCAGCTGAACGGAAGTCGGGTCATCGGACCGTCTTTGGCGGCATTGCTGGCCCTCTGGGGAGTGACCACGTCCGAACTCTTCGTGATCAATGCTGCGACGTACTTGTTCCTCATCGTGGCTCTCTTCAAGGTCGACTTTCCCGATATCCGGGCCGATCATCGCGAGACCGGGTGGCGTCGGGTCCTCACGGGAGTGCGCATCAGCCGCGAGCGGCCCGTCCTGGCGCGATTGCTCGTCACCATGGCCAGTTTCTCGTTCTTCTCACTCGTTTATGTGGCGCTGTTCTCCTCCATTGCACGTCTGAACTTCGGAATCGATCCGGCCGGTTCCACCTACCGATGGCTCTACGCCGTTTGGGGCCTGGGTGCTCTCAGCGGCGCACTTGCCACCGGAACGATCCTGGCGCACCTGCACCGACCCACCGTGATTCGCCGCGGACTCGCAGGTTTCGCCGTCTCTCTGGCCGCCTTCGCCATCGTCGACTCCCCCGGACCAGCCTTTCCGATCGGCTTCCTGCTCGGAACCTTCTACTTCATGTCGGCCAATGCCATGGTGACGGTCTTCCAACAAAACCTGCGCGACACCGAACGTGTGTCGGTGATGCCCTTGTGGTTCATGGCCTTCGGGGGCACGGTGACACTTGGAGGACTGGCTGCCGGACCCGTGATCGATTCCATCGGCCCGCAGTCGGTGCTGCTCTTCGGCGCAGCCTTCGCTCTCGTCCTTTCCTGGTGGGGCAATCTCGACCGTCTGCCGCGAGCGGCATTCCTCACTCCGTGAGCGCGTCCACGACACGTTCGAGGGCAGCCATGCGACTCGCCTTCACCAACACGACGTCGTCGTGGTCGAGGCGGAGAGCCCGTTCGACTGCCGTGTCGATGTCCACGCCATCGATGCCGTAGAGATCGGTGTCGACGGCCACGATCTCGATTCCATGTTCTTCGGCCCACGTTCGTGCGGCGCAATGCAGATTCTCGGAATCCTCGAGTTCGGCCATCACACCGATGATGGCCAGTCGATGACGACCCGGTATCTCGGCCAGGGTTTGAAGAGCGGACTGCATGGAGGTCGGATTGGCGTTGTAGCAGTCGTCGAGGAGGAGAGCCCCGGTCGATGTTCGACGCATTTCCATCCGACGAGCCACACCCGATTCCGTCGCGAGTCCTGCCACCATGTCGTCGAGCGGCACACCGATGACTTCACCCACGGCGATCGCGGCCGCAGCGTTGGCGGCCATGTGACGACCCGGTACCCGCAAGGAGGCTTCGGCCGTTCCCGACGGACTCACCACCCGGAAGCGGCATCGACCGAATTCGTCGAGGCGCAGATCCTCGATACGAACATCGCTGGTCGAGGCCTCGCCGAAGGTCAGCACCGAAGCGCTGGACCGGGATCTCATGGCCAGGACGAGCGGATCGTCGGCATTCAGGATCGCCGTACCCCGAGGCGGAAGAGCTTCGACGAGTTCGCCTTTGGCCCGAGCGACACCTTCCAGACCACCGACGAGTTCGGTGTGGGCATGTCCGACACGGGTCACCACACCGATCGAGGGCCGGGCGATCCGGCAGAGCTCGGCGATCTGACCGAAGCCGCGCATGCCCATTTCCAGAACCAGTACCTGCGCATCGGCCGGCGCATTCAAGATGGTGACCGGAAGGCCCTGCTCGTTGTTGTAACTGCGAATGTTCGCCGCCACCTTCCGTGAGCCTTCGAGCGCCGCGACGATGAACTCCTTGGTGGTGGTCTTGCCCACCGAACCCGTGACCCCGACCACCACCGTGGACGCCGGGAAGAGCGTCCGCGCCCAGGTCGCCGACATGATCAAAGCCTCGGACGTGTCAGGAACCACGATCGCCGTTCCGCCGTGGCCGATCAGCTCCGGTCTGGAGGTCAAGAAGGCCGCCGCCCCTGCACCCAGCGCCGCGCCGATGAAATCGTGTCCGTCCCGCTCGGCCACGAGCGGCACGAACAATTGACCCGGCAGCAGATCACGGCTGTCGAACGATGCCCCGTTCATGGACACATCGGGGCCGACGAGCCGAACGTCTCGGATGCCGAGTCGCTCGAGTGCGCGCACCATTTCGCTCGCCTGCCACTGCATGTCGAGGACCGTACCGGTTCGGACGGCCGATGTCAGGAGTTCGGAGAGATCTCCTCGCCGAGTTCGAACTTGATGTACTCCTCACCGGTGTCTTCCATGTCCTCGAACTGGATGACCCCCATCTCCTCGTAGCGGCGACGCAACCACGAATCGTTGCGATCGAGCAAGCCAAGCTTCTTGCAGTTCGGCACGATCTTGGCGAAGAGCATTTGCTGGAACACCGCTCGGGTGGGGTCGTTGAGAACCAGTGGAATGATGTCGCGGGTGTTCACGCCCATGCGCTCCCAGACTTCCTGGGACATGAAGCGGTCACGCATGCGCACCGACGCCTCGTAGGCGAACTCCTGACGCTCCTTGATCTCCTTGTCGCTCATCTCGGAATAGGCCTCTTGCAACGAGAGGACTCCGAAGGCCACGTGGCGGGCCTCGTCGCTCATCACGTACCGGAGCAGTTGCTTCAGCAACGGTTCGGACACGAACTGATACATGTTTCCGAAGGCCGCCAGTGCCAAACCTTCGACCATCACCTGCATACCCAGATAGGTCATGTCCCATCGGCTGTCGTTGATGATGTCGTCGAGCAACATCCGCAGATGGGCGTTGATCTGATATCCACCGCCCAGTTTCTCTTCGAGATAGCGGGCGAAGACCTCCACGTGCCGGGCCTCGTCCACCACCTGCGTGCTGGCATACAACTTGGCGTCGTACCACGGCACGGTCTCGGTGATCTTGGCGGTGCACAGGAGAGCCCCCTGCTCGCCATGCATGAACTGGGACAGGCTCCAGCGACGCTGCTCCATGGCGAAGTCGGTCCACTCCTTGTCGCCCCATTTCTCGGCTGGAGTTCCGTCGTAGTGGTCGGCCGTGAGACCCGACGACATCGCCGCCAGATCCTTGGACACTTCGGCTTCGAGATCCACGTTGGCATCCCAGGGAAGGTCGGTGGTGGCGTTCCACTGACCGGTCTTGGCCTTTTCGTACAACTTGCGCAGTGCCGGTCGCGACAAGGAGTAGTCCCAAGTGAAGATGGCATCCGCGTTGTCCTTCACGACGTGCTCCACCTCACGCGGATCGACTGTCGGAATGGCCAGGATCGCGTCGATGTCGTTGAGATCGGCGCGTCCGATGATGTCGTGACTTTCACGCTCGGTGATGCTCATGTGTTCTCCTTTGGATGAATGCTGTGGACGAGATCGGGTGCTGAACGGACGGAAATCAGGTCGGAACGGGCAGATGCAAGGCCGCCACGAACGGCGCCAACACCTGACGAGCCGAATCGCGGTCGGACAAATCGAAGTGGATGCTGGGGGCCAGGAAATTGGAGATGATCAGTCGAGCCAAGATCTCCACGAAAACCTCGGCATCATTGACTGCCAGGTGCTGGCCGACGAGAGGCACGATGTATTGCGAGGCCACGCGCAGGATCTGGGGCAGGCCCTCCACGGTGAGCGACTTGAGAGCTGCGCCTTCCTCGGTGGCCAACATGGTGGCCAGATGGCGGTCGTTCCTCATCTCGCTCAGCGCGTAGTGCGATACTTCGACGGCGAAGTCGACGAGGGATTCGACCCCGACCAAATGCTGTCGCATTCCTTCGAAGAACTCGGCCAACTCGCGACCGCGGAGAGCCTCGAAGAGCACGTCCTTTCCGCCGGGAAAGAGTCGATACAGCGTGGCGCGTGAGACGTGCGCCTCGGCAGCAACGTCATCGATGGTGACTTTGCTGATTCCCCAACGATCGACGCATCGGCGGGCCGCTTCGAGGACTCTGATCTCGGCTGCCGAATCATGGGTCGCGTCGAGCACGGACGACTTGAAGCGCGGCGAATCGACGATGCGCGAACCAAGAGTGCTCGGGGTGCCTGGCGTCACCATGGTGAGACAATAAGACCACTTCTGTCTCATTGTCAAGGGGTGCGGAACGAGTCGATTATTCCCGACCCAACTAGTCAAGTATTCGGGATCCCGGTAATCTGCTGACGCTGCGGACCATCCGGTTCGCCAACACCTTCGAAAGGAAGCTCATGCGTATCGACCTCCCCACCTCAGCTCGCCGGACCGTCGGCCTGGCCGCCCTGGCCCTGGCCGCGGTCTCCCTGGTGGCCTGCGGAAGCGACGACTCCGATTCTTCGGCCGGCGACTCCGAGTGCCCCACCATCACCGAGGGCACCCTGACCATCGGCACCGGGAACCCGGCCTACTCGCCCTGGGTGGAGAACGATGCCCCCGAAAGCGGTGAGGGCTTCGAAGCCGCCGTGGCACTGGCCGTCGCCGAGGAACTGGGCTACACCGGCGACGCGGTCACCTGGGTACGGACCACGTACGATGAGGCCATCCAGCCGGGTGCCAAGAACTTCGACTTCAACCTTCAGCAGTACTCCATCACCCC
>JBMTPW010000088.1:0-7446 GCA_049444115.1 Ilumatobacteraceae bacterium
GCCATGATGGCCGGACCGACGGGGTTGACCGTGACGAAGGGGAACGGAGCGTGGGCCCGCTGGATCTCGTCGAACATGATGAACTGATCCGTGGCCGGACGACCCTGACCGCCGTATTCCTTGGGCCAGCCGAGACCGAGCCAACCATCGGCACCCATCTTGCGAACCAGTTCCCGAAAGAGCGGCTTGCCCTCGCCGGACTCGCCGAGTTCGGCCCGTACCTCCGGGGTGAGCATGGCGGCGAAATACTCGCGCAGTTCCTTGCGCAGGGCTTGTTGCTCGGGGGTTTCGGCCAAGTACATGGCCTCACCCTATCCATCATCTGACGGGGCGTCAGAAGTCGGATCGGGGCTTTTTCGGGCGACCGGCAGTTCGGCCGATCGAGCCGGTAAACAAGAGGTCGTGTCACCATCGCCCGTCGTACAGCAGCTCTTTCCGATGGTCGGACCGCGCTCGGTGGCGGAGTTGTACGACCTGTCGACCAGACGCCGCCACCGCCATCGACCGTGGGTGGTGCTGACCATGATCAGCGCAGCCGACGGATCGATCGCGGTCGACGGTCATTCGGCCGGCCTCGGAAACGACACCGATCGGGCCATCTTCTCGACCCTGCGCCGGGCGGCCCAGGTGATCCTGGTGGGTGGCGCAACCGTTCGTGCCGATTCCTATTCGCCGGTGCCCGATCATCAACAGTTGGTGGGGGTGTCGGCCTCGGGAAACCTGGGAACGAACAACGATCGACTGCAGGCGTCCTCGTCCACCTCCGTGGTGACCGGTGACGTCACCGAGATCGCTGGCAATCTTTCCGGTGAGGTCTGTGTGCTGGAAGGCGGACCATCGCTCAACGCTCAAATGCTGGCGGCCGATCTGGTGGACGAAGTGTGTCTGACCCTGGCGCCGAGATTCCCGGCCGGTACGGTCGGCCGCCTGGCTCACGGGCCGATGGCCGACCTCGAACCGTGGTCGCTCGCGCACATCGCCGAGGATGCCGGGTACGTCTTCCTGCGCTATCTGCGTCAGCGATGACTCAGGATTTCAGAACCAGATCCACCGGAGGCCGTTCGCCGATGTTCAGTTCGTGGACGTCACCGTTCTTGCGGCGCAACAGGGGATGGCGGTCGGCGAAAGTGGGTGCACTGTCGAGACGCATCAGCACCGTGGCCGACACCTCGGCGGCCTGGATGGCCAGGCGTTCCAACTTGTGGTGACGGTGCAGTCGCACACCCAGATCCACTTGTCCGATGGCGTCGGGACCGAATCGTCGGGCGAGGTCGATGATCATGCCCACCTCCACTCCCCAACCGGTCGAAAACGGAATCGCCGTCATCATGGAGCGGCGACCGGCGAATTCTCCAGCGAGCGGTTGCTGAAGAGCAGCCAATTCGGGAAAGAACATGGACAACAACGGGCGGGCAACCAATTCGGTGGTGCGTCCACCGCCCCCCAAATGCGATGGGCGGTCGTAGCTGGCCTTCACCAGACCCAAATCGGCATCGGCGAAGAGCGGCATCACCAATCGCACGATCCAGTCGTTGGTGAAACTTGTGAGGTCCCCATCGATCCACACCACGATGTCCCCGCGGCTGGCCAGCAAACTGGCCCAGAGAGCGTTGCCCTTGCCGCGGGCTTTGCCGTACTGGCGATGAATGTCGCTGATGGGAACCACGGTGGCTCCGGCTTCCCTGGCGATCTCGGCGGTACCGTCCACCGAATCGTCGTCCACCACGATCAGTTCGTCCACCAAGGTTCCCACCATGACCGGTTCGATCATGCGGATGAGGTCGCCGACGGTCTCGGCCTCGTTCTTGCACGGGATGCACACCGACACCGTCACAGAACCTTTGGCCGCCAAGGCGGTCTCCAGCGTCCAGCCAGAGGGATCGAAGGACTTGATCGCCGCGGTCATGATGCGCACGACCGTACCGCGAGCGATCGGGATCCAAGTCCCGGGGATGGGTAGCGCAGTGGAGTCATCGTGTCGTGTTCTGGCCGGTCGGCGAATCGGGCATCGGCCCGTAACGTGAGCACATGTTCCTGTACGGCGTGGTGAACGCCTCACCCGATTCACTGAACGTCGATTCGATCGCCACCGACGCTACCTCGGCGCGTCGGCGCGCCGACTATCTATTGGCTCACGGTTGCCAGGGCATCGATCTCGGTGGCCAGGGTTCCACCGACAACGCCACGGTGGTGCCCTGGGAGGAGGAATGGGAACGTCTGCGCGACATCGTCGTGGCCCTGGCGGCGTACAAGGTGCCGCTCAGCATCGATTCCTGGAAGCCCGAGGTGACCCGTCGCGCTCTCGCACACGGCGCCACGGTGATCAACGCCGCGGATGGAATGCAGACAGACGCCATGTGGGAAGTGGCCGCCGAATTCCAGGTGCCCATCGTGCTGCCGTTCCTTTCGGGCCCGAACCCGCGCGAAATGGAGATGGTGCGCAACGATCCGGTGCAGGCCATGATCGACTTCTTCGAGAGTCAACTGCGCATCGCCGATCGCTTCGGGGTGCGGACCCATTGCATCCTCGATCCGGGTACCGGTTTCGCTCCGTCGAACTGGCCCTGGGAGGAACGCTACGAATATCAGAAGCACGTGTATTCGAACTTGCAAGCACTGCGCACCTTCGGACTGCCGCTCTACATCGCGCTCCCCTGGAAAGAAACCGCCCAGCACGACGAACTCTTGGAGATCGTGTTGCGTCAGCGCCCGGAATACGGCCGGGCCCACTATCCGGAGAAGATCAGACGCGTCGAACGAGAACTGGGCTTGGCCTAGCCGGTTGCCAAGCCTGCGAGTGGTCCGCGGGGATAGACGGCATCGGGGGGCAAAGACGTCTCCCAGCCCTGCGGACACTTGTCGGGGCGTACTTCGCTCAAGGGAGCCAGCACGAACCGTCGTTCGGCATAGCGCGGATGTGGAACGGCCAGGTTGCCCCCGGCGATGACCACGTCGTCGAAGAACAACAAGTCGAGATCCAAAGTGCGCGGACCCCAATGCACGGTTCGGGAGCGACCGGCGTCGGCTTCGATGCGGTGCAGCCATCGCAACAAGGCATACGGATCCAGTTCGGTGGTGATCTCCACCACCATGTTCAGATACGCCCCTTGACCATCGGGGCCTCCGACCGGATCGGTTTCGAAGACCTGGGATTGTTTGACGATGGATTCACCCAGACGGTCGATGGCGAACTGCAGATAGGCCACCCGGTCACCGAGATTGGTGCCGAGCGCGATGACCGCCGAATGGGCCGCAAGAGCCGACGACGACGTCTTGACGCGATGGATACGCACCGCCGAGGTCCGTACGTCTTCGGGAATGGGTGGTCGCAATTTGGTGAGGGTCAGATCCACGGCAGCCACCCGCGGAAAGGTCAGCACCGTATCGGCCATCCGCTGCGCCAAACGTTCGAGGAGTTGATCGGAATGCGCTCGGGCCACGGCCACCAGAGCCGTGCAGACCTCCCCGTAATGCACGGTCTCGGAGAGATCATCGCTCATCCCGGCATCGTGCAGATCGACATGGATGTCCACGTCGACGCGCAATGGCTGGGGGTTCTCGCGTTCGTGTTCCAGCACTCCGACGACGCTGACCACCCGCAAGTCCGAGATGAGGATGTGATCGGACACGGCTGCCACGGTACCGTTGCGCCCATGTCTTCCGACACCATCGACTCACCTCCGATTTCCACGGGCTCCTACGATCCGACGCGGGTCGTGGCCGATCTGCGCACCTTGGCCGACCGCACCGGGGGCCCCGATGGTGCCCGACGACTGTGTTGGACACCGGAATGGGTGGCGGCCCGCACGCTGTTGCGTGAACACCTGACCTCATTGCCGGTCGATGTCGAAGTGGACGAGGCCGGCAATCTGTGGGCGTACCTACGCGGTGACAGTCCGGACACTGTCGTTGTGGGGAGTCACCTCGACAGCGTGCCCAAGGGTGGCTGGTTGGATGGCGCACTCGGAGTGATGGCCGGTCTGGAGTTGCTGCGCTCGCTGGCAGCCGAGGGCACCCCGCCGGTCACCGTTGCTCTCGTGGACTGGGCCGATGAAGAAGGGGCGCGATTCAGTCGGTCGCTCTTCGGATCGGCGGCGGTCATGGGCACCCTCGACATCGGCATTCTCCGCAGTCTCGTCGACAAGGAAGGTCAACGACTGGTTGACGTTCTTCCGCAACATGGCGTGGACATCGAGAACTTGGACGGAGCCCGCCGACGGCTCGACCACGTGAAGGCCTACGTGGAACTGCACATCGAACAAGGCCCGGTTCTCGAATCCATGAACCGCGGAATCTGCACGGTGTCGGGCACCAAGGGCATCGAACGCGAACGACTCATTTTTCGAGGTCAGGCGGCCCATGCCGGCACCATGCCCATGCCCATGCGTCGGGACAGCTTCCGGGCGGCGTCTCGATTCGCCTTGGCCGTGGCCGAGATCGGCGATCGTCACGACGGGGTCACCACCGTGGGAGCGGTGGCCTGCAAACCTGGTGTCGTCACTGCGGTCGCTGGTGAGACCACCATCACTCTCGACATGCGCCATATCCATGCCGACACCTTGGCCACCATGTTCGCCGAGAGTCGCCGGGCCGCCGAAGAGGCCGCGGCCGCCGAAGGGTGCACCGTGGAGTTCGAGCACATCTTCCGGATTCCGCCGATGCCGTTCCATCCGGCTCTCTTGGATGCTGCGCGGACGAGTGTGCGCGAAGTCGAGGGCCACGACATCGTGCTCCCGAGTGGTGCTTTGCACGACGCCAGCGAAACCGCTCGATCCGTGCCCACGGTGATGATCTTTTCGTCCTCCACCAATGGTCTCAGCCACACCAAGGAAGAGGACACTCCGATCGAACATCTCCTGATGTCGGCCGATGCCTTCAATCGCACCTGTCGACGCGCCATGGAACTCGTGCGCCACGGCGCACTCTGAGCGATCAGGCGCTGGCGCGGCGAGAAGTGAGCAGCGCAGTGACGGCCTTGCCGTCGGCCTTGCCCTGGGTGGCTTTCATGACCGCGCCGACCAGCGCCCCGAGAGCCTTTTCTTCTCCTGCGCAGTACTTCTCCCACGCCGCGGCCTGAGCGGCGATCACCTCGTCGACGATGGCCACCAAGGCCGAATCGTCCATGGTTTCGAAACCCTTGGCTGCGGCGATGGCCACAGCATCTCCACCGCCATTGGCCACGAGATCGGCCAGGATCTGCTTGGCTTGGGTGGAGGTCACCTTCCCGGTGGTCTCGAGCACGATCAGACCGGCCAGATCCTCGGCTGGTACGGCTGGCTTGGCTCCCTGATCGGCGTAGGCCTCTTTCACATGCACCAAGGCGCGAGCCACATCGCCACCGGCATCGCCCACGGCCAACACGTAGTCGTCCTGGCCGCGCTCCACCACCACCATCACCGCTTCACCGTCGGCGGGCTGCCCGGTGGCAGCCGCCAACCGGTGACGGCGCTCCCGGGGCAACATCGGCAGGGCCAAACGCACCGCTTCGATCCAAGCTGGATCCGGTGACACCGGCACGAGATCCGGTTCCAGGAAGTAGCGATAATCGTCGGCGTCCTCTTTGGATCGCAACGTATGGGTACGGCCGTCGGTCTCGTCCCAATGACGGGTCTCCTGACGAACGGATTCACCGTCTTCGATGAGGGCGATCTGGCGGCGGGCTTCGTACTCGATGGCCCGTCCCAATGAACGGACCGAGTTCACGTTCTTGATCTCGCACCGCGTCCCGAGGGGCTGACCAGGTTTGCGCACGCTGACGTTGGCATCGCACCGCATCGAGCCCTCTTCCATCTTGGCATCCGATGCCCCGATGGCCACCAGGATCTGACGCAATTCGGTGACGTACTGCTTTGCTTCGTCCGGGGTGGAGATATCGGGACGACCGACGATTTCCACGAGGGGTACACCTGCCCGATTGAAATCGATGAGCGAATGGTCGCTTCCGTGGATGCGGCCACCCGTCCCCCCGATATGGGTGCTCTTGCCGGTGTCCTCTTCCAGGTGAGCCCGCTCGACGCCGATGCGCTTGCCACCGGGCAACTCCAACCATCCGTCGATATTGATCGGCTGGTCGTATTGGGAGATCTGATAGGCCTTGGGCATGTCGGGATAGAAGTAATTCTTGCGATGGAAGGTGCTCGGCTGCACGGTGCAATTGAGAGCGAGGCCGATCCGCATGGCCAGCTCCACTGCCTGGCGATTGAGGACCGGCAGAGCTCCCGGCAGTCCGAGAGTCACCGGATCGATGTGAATGTTGGGATCGTCACCGAAACGGTTGGCACTGGCCGAGAAGAGCTTGGTGGCCGTGGCCAATTCGACGTGCACCTCGAGACCACACACCAGTTCGTAGCCGTCGATCATGAACGTTTCGCTCATGACGCACCTCCGGTCATGGCCCGCTCCAATGCCGCGGCAACGCGGAACATGGGCTGCTCTCCAAGCGTGGAGGCCAGCACTTGTATGCCGACCGGAAGTCCGCCAGCACCGGTTCCAAAGGGCACGCTCATGGCCGGATGCCCGGCCAGGTTGGTGGGAATGGTGTACACGTCGCACAGATACATGGACAAAGGGTCATCCACTTTGGCCCCGACCGGGAAAGCCACGATTGGCGACGTCGGCGTGAGAATGACATCGGCGCGTTCATAAGCGCGAGCAAAGTCGTCGCTGATGAGTCGACGAACCTTCAAAGCCTTGCCGTAGTACGCGTCGTAGTACCCCGCCGACAATGCGTAGGTGCCGAGCATGATCCGCCGCTTCACCTCGGCCCCGAACCCGGCCGTGCGGGTGGCCGAATACATGGCGTTCGTGTCGGGCGCCGCCACGCGCAATCCGTAACGGACACCGTCGTAGCGGGCCAGATTGCTGGACGCTTCAGCCGGGGCAATGAGGTAATAGGCGGTGAGCCCGTACTTCAGCGATGGCAATTGCACGTCGACGATGGTTGCTCCGGCGGCGCGCAGGGCCGCGAAGGCCGCGTCCAATCGTTGGGTTACTTCGGAATCGGCTCCACCGGGCAGATCGGTGACCCGACCGACGCGCAAACCCTCGACACCCCGGTCGAGCACCGAGAGAACATCGAGCGGAGTCTGTGGAATGGACGTGGAATCGAGAGCGTCGTGGCCACTGATGGCTTCCAACACCAGAGCGGCATCGCGCACATCGGTGGCAAAGGGACCGATCTGATCGAGACTGCTGGCGAAGGCCACCAACCCATAGCGACTGACGGTGCCGTACGTGGGTTTCACCCCGACCACACCACAGAGCGCCGCGGGCTGACGAATGGACCCTCCGGTGTCGCTACCGAGGCTGACCGGAGCAAAACCGGCGGCCACCGCCGCGGCGCTTCCCCCACTGGAGCCGCCCGAAACGCGACTCGTGTCGTGCGGGTTCAGGGTGACGCCGAAGGCCGAAGTCTCGGTACTCGCGCCCAAGGCGAATTCGTCCAGA
>JBMTPW010000089.1:0-7367 GCA_049444115.1 Ilumatobacteraceae bacterium
GGTTTGACGTGCCTCATCGTTCTGGCTCCCTGGATGATTCGCAACGCTCGGTCCTTCGAGGTCTTCGTTCCCCTGTCGACCAACGGCAACGAACTCTTCGTCTATGCCAATTGTGAGGATGTCTACGAGGGCAAGTTCCTGGGATTCTGGCTCTTCTCGTGTCAGGAGGAGCTCCGAGCACAGGGTCGGGACGCAGTGGGAGACGAAGCAGAGAAATCTCTGTACTGGCGCGGTATCGGATTGGACTACGCCCGCGACCATGCCGGGGAACTCCCCAAAGTCGTGGCGGCTCGCATCGGTCGCCAATGGGACGTGTTTCGTCCGTGGCAGAACACCGAATTCGCGCCGATCGAAGGTCGGAACAAGGATGCAGCGCGCTTCGGACTCGGCATGTACTACGCCATGTTGCCGCTCGCAGTCGTCGGACTCCGATCGTTGCGCCGACACGGACAACGACTGTGGCCACTTCTGTCGATCGCGGTCATGGTCACCATCACCGCGGCATATGCCTATGGGACCACACGATTTCGGGTTCCGGCCGAACCGGTGCTCTGCATCGCTGCTGGGATCGGTGTCGTTCCGCTGTGGGAACGTTTGCAACGGCGCTGGAGTTCCCACGATCGCTACCGACACCGCGCCGATCACGAATCCTTCGTGTTGGGAGGAGCGATCCTGGCGAGAGTTCATCCACGTCGGACTGCAGTGTCCTGGTCGATCGTCGGCGCCTCGATCGCCGTCACCCTTCCGGCGCTCTTCCGGGCCACCGGGTCCACGATGGAAGAGGGCTTCATGTTGGTCTTCCCCGAACTCGTCGGACGCGGCTGGATCCCCAATGTCGACTTCTTGCACCTCTATGGACCGGGCTCGCTCCACGCCTTGGCCGGTTGGTACCAGATCTTTGGCACCACGTTGGTGAGCGAACGCCTTTTCGGCCTCCTCCAACACGTCGGTCTGATCGCAGGTCTCACGGTTCTCGCCCGCCCCTGGGGACGCAAAGCAGCCACAATCGTCGGAGCGACCTCGACGGTCTTTGCCCTCTCTCCCATCGGCCTCCAGGCCCTGGCTTGGCCCGGCGCAGTGGCCTTGGGTCTCTGGTCGGTGATCGCCGCACTGCGGGCGCGTGCCCGTGGAGGAGTCTGGTGGATGGTCAGTGGAGCGCTCGCCGGACTGGCCCTGGCCTTCCGTCCGGACCTGGTCCTGGCCTTGGCGTTGGCCCTGATCTACCTGGTCTGGCGTCAGCGTCGGAATCAGGCGATCCTCATCTGCGGGGTGCTTCTCGGTGCTCTGCCGATGTGGATCCATCTTCTTCGGGCCGGCCTTCGGGCACCCTTCGAAGGAATGCTTCTGGATCCGGTCTTCCGTCTTCGCGGCGGACGGGAACTACCGAGGCCACCGAGCTGGGACCGCCTCGACGGGGCGCTCCAAGTGATCGCAGAGAAGTTCGGTCCCTGGTGGTCCATCCCACATCTGCCGGCGTCGCAACAGCTCTTCGCGTGGTTCTTCGTGCTCCCGGTGGTGGCGATCATCGTCGTGGTGGCCGCGATCCGCATGGAGCGCTCGCGCCGGGCTCGTCCGGTCCTCATGGCCGCGGCTCTATTCGGTCTCGGTCTGCTCCCGCAAGCTCTGCAACGGCCCGATAGCGCGCATTTCCTCTGGGTGGCCAGCGTGTCGTGGCCTCTGCTCATCATCGCCGCGATCGAAATCGGTGCCCGACGCTCGCCGCGGAAGCATCCCACGGTGCATCTCGTGCTGGCGACCACGATTCTCGCCATGGTGATGGTGGTCGTCGCCCCGTTCTATACCCTGCGGACCTACGGTGACCTGGCTGTGCGGAGTCTGACCAACGACCTACCAGTGCGCGAGGTTCGTCGCGGCGAGCGATTCTTCTACCTCGGTGATGAACGCCCGTGGCGGGCATCTCTGCAGGTGGTGAAGGCCCTGGACGAGCTGTCACGACCCGGCCAGCGGCTCTTCGTGGGTCCGGTCGATCTGCGACAAACCGCTTACAGCGACGTCTTCTTCTACCACCTGTTTCCCGATCTCGTTCCCGCCACCTACTACATCGAGATGGATCCCGGACTGGCAAATGCCGTCGGATCACGTCTCGCCGACGACGTGGCCTCGGCTGATTGGCTGATTCTCACTCGCTTCTGGAGTGGCTGGATCGAACCGAACGACTCGATCCGATTCGGATCCGATGAACCGAATCGAATCGTCGAAGAGAACTTCTGTCTCCGTCGCAGCTTTCAATTCGACCTCGTTCGTCTGTACGAACGTTGCAAATCCGGTGACGGGATCGGACCCTACGATCCTCCATACCGGCCCGAGTTCGACTACGCCGTCGAGGTCTTGGTGCCGGTCCCACCACGGCCCGATGGCACCTGTACTCCAACTTGTCGAGGGCGCCCCTCCGAATCGGGAGTGGAAATCTCCATCGATACCGGGGTTCTCGAACCTCTCTGAACGGTTCAACCGAGCGGGAGACGTCTCCACACGGCGTTGGGTAGGTGTCGCAGGATCATGAACACCCAGCGGAGAATGCCGGGAGCCCACACGATGCGACGTCCGGCCCGCATTCCAGCCACGGTCGCCTTGGCCACGACCTCGGCAGTGGTGGCAAAAGGTGCGGGCGGACGTCCAGCGGTCATGGCTGTGTGCACGAATCCGGGGCGCACGATGGTCACCCGACACCCGACTTCGGCCAGGGAATCCGACAGTCCTTGACCGAATGCATCGAGGCCAGCCTTGGTGGCCCCGTAGACCATATTGGCTTTGCGAACTCGTTCACCGGCAACACTCGACAGGATCACCAGATGGCCGTGGCCCTGGGTGCGAAATCTCCGCGCCACGGCGAGACACACCGACATGGCGCCGCCGAAATTCGCCGCCGCCGCCTCAGCGGCCTTGGCTGGATGCTGGTCGAAATCGTCCTGATCCCCCAGGATGCCAAAGGCCACGATCGCCACGTCCACATCGCCGACGCGACTGGTGATGTTCTCGACGACGGTCTCGTGTCGTGATGGTTCGAGTGCGTCGAAGGCGACTTCCTCGACCTGGAACGGACCCGCACCGAGTTCGGGAGGAGCCGAACTGGAGCGACCGGCCAGGACCACATGCGTCGTGACCGAGGAGAGCAGCTGCTTGACGATCGCCAAACCGATCTCACTGCGCCCTCCGAAGAGGACGATGGTCTGAGGCTGTCCGAGAGCGTTATTCATCTACGACCTTCATTCGACGGTTCCTTCCAACAGATGCAGACGTCGTGCCAGGTCACTTTGCCAGAGACCGGTGGGATCCACTCGTCTTTGCACGGTCTTCCATTCGGCGAGACGGGGATAACCGCGCCGCACGGCGTCAGGACTCATGTGGGCGTCCTTGGCCAAGTAATGACGACCGCCGGAATCCAGAACGAGGGCATCCAGTTCCCGCAGCAATTCGGGAAGCTCCCGATGGCCAGCGGGAAGGTCCACCGTCAATGTCCAGCCCGGCATGGGGAAGCTGAGGTGTCCGTCATTGGATGCACCGAAACGTTTGAGAACGACGAGCGGACTGGCCAGACGCGATGCCGATACCCGCTCCACGATTCGGCGGACCGTGTCTCCGGACGCAAAGGGAACCACGAATTGGTATTGGACGAACCCTTGGCGACCATAGAGACGGTTCCAGCGACCGATCGCATCGAGGGGATGGAAGAACGCAGGAATACTCTTGATCTCTCCGTCGCGTTGCCGAGGTGCCCGGCGGAACCAGGCCTCGCAGAACACCCGTGATGTCAAAGAGTTCACGAATCCTGGACCGGGTACGAGCGGCGGAACGGTGATGAGATGCTGCGGGTCGTATCGGAACGGATCCGTTCTGTCGGTGGCGTTCAGATCGGAGAGCGAGGCGTGGTCGCCGCGCCAGAGCACGCTGCGACCGAGAGCGCGACCCGTTGCTTGAAGGTCGGTCCAGGCCACGGAATAGCGGAACTTGTCATCGTCCTCGGTCATGGCCGACATCAACTCGTCGATGTCATCGCATCGACGAGTCGAAACCAGGCAGCGGCTCGTCTCCACCTTCAACAATCGAAACCTGGCCGAGAGGATGATTCCGGTCAGGCCCATGCCACCCACGGTGGCCCAGAAGAGGTCGGGTTCGACGTCTGGTCCGACGGAGCGCACGGTGCCGTCGGCCAGGAGCAGCTCGATTTCCAGGAGGTGATTGCCGAAGCTCCCCTCCAGATGGTGATTCTTGCCATGGATATCGCTGGCGATTGCTCCACCCACGGTGACATAACGGGTTCCCGGAGTGACCGGGACGAAGAAGCCTTGCGGCAGAACGATCTCCAAGAGGTCGTGCAAACTGACACCGCCTCCGGCACGAAGCGTGCCCGTGGATCGGTCCAGGGCGATGTCCAACAGAGAGCTCTCGAGGGTCACGACGGCGCCACCGGCATTCGAAGCCGGGTCTCCATAGGAACGGCCCAGTCCGCGCACGATGACTCCGCGAGAATCGAAGTCGGTCAACCACGATGTCAATTCGGTCGCCGTTGCCGAACCCAGGTTGGCCCTGGAGGGAGACGTGAGACCCCAGCCCGACAGGACGGTGGAGTGCAGCGAGGGCTTCATGGGCATCCACATGCTACGACACGGGCCGGATACCGAGAACTGCCTCCGTTGGAGACGGTGCGAACGGCCTCAGGAGACGTACACGCCGAGTCCGAAGACCACGGCCCAGAGAACACCCAGAACCTGCATGGTCCGATCAGCGAGGAAGATCTCCTCCGGGGCCGATCCTCGTCCCTGGTCGAGGGCCAGAAGGTACCGGAACAGAGCCGCCAACATCGGAACGATCGACAACTCGTAGAAGGGCCAGGAGGATCCGGAGAGCTCCTTGGTGTCGAAGGCCCAGAGGCAGTAGGTCACAGCCGCTGCCGTCAGGTTCACCGACAGCACCGTACGCAGGTATTCCGGGGTGTACTCCGACAGGATCGATCTCGTGGATCCGTTCCCGGCTCCCATTTCTCGCATTTCGGCGAAACGCTTGCCGGAAACGATGAACAACGCAGCGAAACTCACACAGAGGAGGAACCAGTTGCTCATCTCGACATTGGTTGCTTCGGCGCCAGCGATGGCTCGAAGAACGAAGCCACTGGCGACGGCCATCAAGTCGAGAACGGCGCGATGCTTGAGAAAGGTGGAGTACGTCGTCGTCAACACGACGTAGACCGCCACCGCCACACCGCACCGCCAATCGGGCACGAGACCGAGTGCGATACCGGCCACGAGGAGAAAACTTCCCCACACCTTGGCCGACGACAGGGAGACTTCTCCGGCGGCGATGGGACGGCGACACTTGGTCGGATGTCGCCGATCGGCCTCGACGTCGAGGACGTCGTTCCAGACATACGTTCCGCTGGCAGCCGCCGAGAGCGCGACGAAGGCGATCAGGACCCTCAGAATCGACTCGCCGTTGTCGAGCACCCCAGCCGCCCCCGGCGCAGCCAAGACCAGAACGTTCTTCAACCACTGTTTGGGTCGACAGGCGCGCACCAGGGCGCTCATGAGGTTGACGACGCCCCCGTTGTGAGAACGATGTGCTCCGGCACGAGGTGAATCGGTTCCCGCGTGATCCGCGTGGGCCAATCGGCCATGGCCAGGAGGTGCGCATCACCCTGCGAGTCACCGTAGGCATAGATCGACGCCGATCCCAGACCGGACGCTTCCATCCAACGACGCAAACGGCGTTCCTTCTCCGCTCCACGGCAATTCCCCGCCACCAATCGTCCGGTGCAGCGATCGGAATCGTCGTATTCGATCTCGCAAGCGAGACCCTCGGTACATTCCAGTGCTCGCGCCACATGGTGGAGGTACGCCGTGAAGGACGCCGAAACCAGCACGACGTGATGACCCTGGGTCCGGTGCCATCGCAAGCGACCGCAGACGTCCGGTCGCAGCCAGGATTCCCGGATCGTGACTGCGTGGGCGGCTGCATGGGCCTCGATGATGCGCCGTTCCAAACCAGTCATGATGATGCGCGTGGCCAACGCCTTCACCCGATCTCGATCACGCCGAATGACGGCCCAGCCGACCGGCAATGACCACCGAAGCAACCGCGGGACGGTTCGCCAGCCGGTCAGGCGCCAGAGGAAGGGCACGACGCAATCCCGAACCGTCAGCGTCTTGTCGACGTCGAAGGCGGCAACGGTCGGGGTCGGATCGATCGCATCGGAAGCTGTCGCCGACGACACTGGGCCGGTTGTTTCCATGACCATGCGAACTTAGCCCGAGGATCCTCGGGACGAAGCGACCAGTTGCGCCCGTACCGACCACCAATCGGGCCAACTCTTGGCAACGACCCCCGGATCGTCGATGGAAACACCGGCGAGGCGCAGCGCAACGAGGGACCATGCCATGGCCAGACGGTGGTCATGGTGGGTGGGCAGGGGTCCACCGTGCAGACGCGTCAGCGGTACCGGATCGATGACCAGGCCGTCGTCGGTCTCGGCCGCATCGACGCCCAGGAGTCGAAGGCCCGCCACGAGATCCCCGATCCGATCACTTTCCTTCTCCCGGATGAAGCCGACTCCGGTGATCTGCGTCGTTCCGGTGGCGAAGGCGGCCATTGCCGCCACGGTCGGGACGAGATCGGACATGTCCTTCAGATCGAATCGGGCACCCACAAGACGCCCTGTACCACGGACCCGCAGACCAATCGGGGTGGACTCCACCTCGCAGCCCATGGTCCGCAGGATCTCGATGAAGCCGATGTCGCCTTGGAGCGCGTCCGAATCGAGATCGGGAACGAGCACCTCACCACCACAGATGGCCGCCGCCGCCAACGGATAGGACGCCGAACTGGCATCCGGTTCAACATCGTACGCGCACCCCTGATACGCCCCCATGGGGATGGTGATGCGCTCCGCGGACAACTCGACACCTTCGATCCCGAAGGCGCGCATCACGCGCTCGGTGATGGCTACATACGGGGCAGACACCAACGTCCCGACCACGGCGATGGTGAGGCCTCCGTCCAGCAAAGGACCGATCATCATCAAGGCACTGAGGAACTGGCTGCTGATGTCACCCCGAACGGAGATCTCGCCGCCCCGCACGTGCGATCGAGTCACCTTCACCGGCAGGCTTGCTGGAGGTTCGAGGAACTCCACACTGGCCCCCAACGCCACCAGGGCTTCATGCAGAGGTCCGAGGGGACGACGACGAAGCGGTTCGTCTCCGGTGATCACCGTCGATTCCGCGCCCAAGGCTGCCAGCGCCACCAAGAAGCGCGATGTCGTTCCCGCCAGACGCGCCGAGACGGTTGCGCCGCCGCGAATGACTCCGTCCGTGCCCGACACGACCAGACCGGTTCCGTCGCGACGAATGTCG
>JBMTPW010000090.1:0-7346 GCA_049444115.1 Ilumatobacteraceae bacterium
GTTGGTGCACCTTCATAGGTATCTGGTGCCCACGTGTGAAATGGCACTGCCGAAACCTTGAATGCGAAACCAACGATGACGAATGTGATCGCCAATGCTTGCACTCCACCAAACTTGCCTTCAACAGTGAGTTGACGTCCAATGTCGCTGAGCAAGGTGCTGCCCGTTACTCCGTACAACAGGCTCATGCCGTACAACATGACGGCCGAAGCGAAGACACCGAGCAGGTAGTACTTGACACCGGCCTCATTGCTCTTGGGATCCCGCTTGCGCCAGGCCGCCAACATGTAAGCGGGAATGCTGAGCATTTCGAGGGCCACGAAAATGCTCACCAGATCGCGACTCGAGGCCATCATCACCATGCCGGTCACCGAGGTGAGGAACAACGCGTAGTACTCGCCCTGGTAGTAGTCGCCCTCCTCGACATAGTTCTGCGAGAGCAATACCACCACGTACCCCGCGATGAGGAAGAGGGCCTTGAGGGTGAGGGCGAACTCGTCCACCACGTATCGACCATCGAACATCGAACGCACCGATTCATCGGCCACCGCAAGAGTGAGAACCGGGATCAACGCCCCCAACAGGACGAAACCGGTGAGCGTGGAGGTGAGCCACTTGCGCGACTCGCTCGTGAACAGATCCACCAGGATCACCAGACAGATGCCACCAGCCAGAACGATTTCGGGCGCGAGCGCGTGGTAATCGATGACTGGCGACTGCCAGGGAATCGCAGCGAGAATCGTCGACAGCACGGATCAGCCTCCGAACGCCTTCAAACCCACCTGAACTGCGGGATCGATGATCTTGAAGAGCAACTGCGGGTACACGCCGAAGACCACGATGGCCACGAGGAACGGAGTCCAAGCGAGCCACTCGAGGACCTTCACATCGTGCAGATCCGAACCGTGGTCGTCTCCGTGATCGCGATCGTGACCCTGATCATGACCGTGACCATGACTGGCGAATTCGGGCTTGGGTTCGCCGAAGGCGGTCCGCTGGAACATCCAGAGCAGATACGCCGCGGCAAGCACCGTGCCAAGTGCAGCGATGACCATGAAGGTCCGGAAGGTTTCCACGGGCAGACCATCGGCTGGTGCGTACGCCGACAGGATCGCCGGGAACTCACCCCAGAAGCCCGCCAGTCCGGGCAATCCGAGTGAGGCCATGGCACAGAAGCCGAGGATCCAACCGAGTCGCGGCATCTGCTTGAGCATGCCGCCGAGCCGCGAGATCTCGAGGGTGTGATAGCGCTCCTTGACACTGCCGGCGAGGAAGAAGAGCATGCCGGTGATGAGACCGTGGGCCACCATGCCGAAGACCGCCGCATTGAAACCCATCGGGGTGAGGGTCGAGATACCCAGCATCACGAAGCCCATGTGGGCCACCGAGGAAAAGGCGATCAGTCGCTTCATGTCGGTCTGGGCCAGACATCCGAGTGCTCCGTAGATGATGCCGATGACCGCCAGCAATCCGATCCACGGTGCCCACTCCTTGGCTGCCGTGGGCAGGATCGGAATGGCGATACGCACGAACCCGTAGGTTCCGAGCTTCAGCAGAATGGCCGCCAGGATCACCGATCCCTGAGTGGGTGCCTGCGTGTGAGCATCGGGCAACCAGGTGTGGAAGGGGAACATCGGCACCTTCACGGCGAAACCGATGAACATGCCGCCGAAGATCCAGATCTGGGCCGACCGACCGAGCAGTCCGCCGTATTCGGCCAACTGCGGGATGGAGAAGGAGGCTTCGACGCCGGCCGGGAGTTCGCCGCGCACCTTGAAGAAGAGTGCGATGAAGGCCACCAACATGAGAGCGGATCCGAACATGGTGTACAAGAAGAACTTGAGCGAGGCGTACTGACGCTGTTCGCCGCCCCAGACACCGATCATGAAGTACATCGGCAGGAGCACCAGTTCGAAGAAGACGAAGAACAGGATCAGGTCCTGAGCGACGAAGGTGCCCGCCATACCCGTCTGGAGGACGAGCATCAGAATCAGGAACGCCTTCGGATTCCCCGGCGACGGGATGTGATTCCAGGAGTAGATCATCACCAAGAGGGTGACGACCATCGACAAGAAGTAGAGCGGCAGGCTCATCCCGTCGAGTCCGATGGTGTAGTTGCTGGAGATGACCTTGATCCACTCGGTCTCGGCGAAGAACTGCAGGTTCCCGGCCTGGCCGTAGTCGAACTGGGTCAGGGTGTACACGCCCACCGCGACGGTGGCGACCATCGTCACCACGGCGACCGTCTTGTGCAGCTCTTCCTCGGCCTTGGAGATGAACAGCATCACGATCACGCCGACCAGCGGCAAGAAAGTGCCTACGCTGAGCACCCAGTTTTGATCACGGAGTACGTCCATGCCGTATTGCTCCTCAGGTGTTGATGATGACGAGTATGAGAGCGCCGATGGCGGCCGCAGCGAACAGCAGTGCTCCGTATTGATTGACCTTGCCCGACTGCACGGGTCGTAGTACTCAACCCGTGCCTCGGGCTGCGGCACCCGAGCTGTTCACCGCGCCGTCCACGACGCGCTGATCGATGTTGCGGTACACCCAGCCTGCGGTACGCCGTGAGATGCGAGCGGCACCATTGACGATGCCGTCGAGCACGTTCTGGTTCACCCAGTAGGTGGCGCGAGCGATGGGATGGGCGATGGCCCGCACGATGACCCGCTCGTACAGGGCGTCCAAGTAGTACTTGTTCGCCAAGAACTGGTACCCGCCTCGAAGAACCACGTTGCGTTCGGTGAGGCCGACCAGCCGACGCGAGCGGCGGGCATAGAAGGCCACGCAGAAGAACCAACTCGACACCAATCCGGCGGCCACGATGATCAATGACAGAGCAGCTTTGGACCATTTGAACTTGGCGTGGCTGACCGTCGGGAAATAGCAGGCCGTGCCCGGTTCAGGGGCGGTGATGGCGCACCCCTCGGTGGCCTTTTCCTCGGCGCGCACCACACCGGCCCGAACGGGTTCGACCAGAACCACGCTCTTGCCGGGACCGCTCGGCAGTACGGCATCCACCGCCACGTACTCACTGCTCGGTTCCACGTACTTCTTGAATCGCTCCCAACTGGAACCGAAGGGGGTGGCGTTGGCGAAACCAGCCACGAGGGCGAGTGAGGCCAAGATCATCAGCGGCACGGTGATCAACTTGCCGCTCTCATGGGGACCGTGGGCGCCATGCCCGTCCTGCGCACCGTGATCGTCACCGTGATGGCCGGTGCCGTGATGTGCATCATCGTGCCCAGCACCGTGCCCAGCATCGTGATGAAGGTCATCATGTCCAGAGTCGTGATGTTCGCCGGCGGCTGCACCACGAGCGTCGCCGAAGAAGGTGAGGTACGTGGCTCGGGTCATGTAGGCCGCGGTCAAGAAGGCGCCACCGAGTCCCACGATCATGAACGCCGTGTACCCGTTGTGGCCCACGTTGTCGATGATCTCGTCCTTGGAGAAGAAGCCCGCGAGCGGGAACACACCGGCGAGAGCCAGTGTGGAGATGATCCAGGTGGTGGCGGTGATCGGCATCTTCTTGGCCAAACCACCCATGTCCTTCTTCATGTCGAAGGAGTGATGGGATCCCGAATGACTCACCGATCCGGCGGCCAGGAAGAGACAGGCCTTGAAAAAGGCGTGCGTGAAGATGTGGAACACCGCCGGCAGCCAGGCTCCGGCCCCGAGACCGAGCATCATGTAACCCAACTGCGAGACGGTCGAGTAGGCCAACACCTTCTTGATGTCTGATTGCACGAAAGCCAAGAGGGCCGCGATGACGATCGTGATGCCGCCGATGAGGACGATGAAGTTGAGATTGGTGTCCCCGATCTTCATGCCTTCCCAGAACACCGGATAGAGACGGGCCACCAAGAACACGCCGGCCACCACCATGGTGCTGGAGTGCAACAGCGAACTGACCGGTGTCGGACCGGCCATGGCGTCGGGAAGCCAGGTGTGCAGCGGGAATTGGCCGCTCTTGCCGATACAGGCCACGAAGAGGGCCACCGCAGCCCAGGTGAGCGCCGAACTGCTGGCCTCCCCCGACATCGCCCAGGCGCCGAGACCGCTGATGTTGAATCCACTGACGCCGAGATTCTCCTGCGTCCAGCTGTTGGCCGAGAAGAACAGAATTGCCGTACCGACGAGCAACCCCACATCACCGACGCGCACGGTGAAGAACGCTTTCAGTGCCGCCCGGGCGTTCGCTTCTTCCTCCCACCAGTGTCCGATCAACATGAACGAACACAGGCCCATGATCTCCCATCCGAGGATCAATTGCACCATGTTGGGAGCCAGGACCATGGCCAACATTCCGGCGGAGAACAAGGTCAGCGCGGCGAAGAAATGCGTGTACCGACGATCACCGCGCAGGTATTCGAGCGAGTAGATCTGCACCAAGCTGGAGATGAAGGCCACCACCACGAGCAGGGTCAGTGCCAGGCCGTCGATGTGCTGCCCGATGCCGAACTCGAATCCGCCGCTCTGCCACCAGGTCCATTCACGGATGACAGGTTCCACGAAGGCCGCGCCGTGCTTGCCCGCCTCGGCAGCGGAGTGAACCATGCCCTCCTTCGAGTGCGACGAGGCGCCGTTCACTCGTTGGATCCACTGCCAGGCTGCTCCCAGGGAGAGCACCAACGAACCGATCATCGAAGCGACGCCGAGTTCACTGCCCTTCTTCGGCAGTTTCTTCCCGAAGAAGATGATCAGGACGAAAGCCACCGCCGGGACGATGGGAATCAGCCAGGCATTCTCCAGGAACCACCCTGACGCCAGGGTCATCGATTTCTCTGCCGCTGCCACCAACATCGCTCAGCCCTTCATCTCGGAGAGTTCGTCGAGGGCGATGGATCGCCGATTGCGATAGATGAGCAACACCATGGCCAGGCCCACTCCGACCTCGGCGGCGGCCACGGCGATCACGTACAGCGCGAACGTGTTCCCGTCCACCGAGCCGTTGCGCACCGAGAATGCCAACAAGTTCAGGTTCACCGAGTTGAGGATCAATTCGATGGACATGAGCACCATCACGGCGTTCTTGCGGGCGAGCACCCCATAGACGCCGATGCAGAAGAGCACCGCGCCAAGAAGAAGGAACTGCGTGGTCAACATGGAACTGTTCAGTCCTTTCGGGCCAGGACGATGGCGCCGATCACGGCGATGAGCAGGACGAAGGACAAGGCCCAAAAGGGCAGGAGATACGGCCCGAAGATGTCGTCACTGATGACTTGAATCGGAATCTGCGAGGTCCCGGCGGGATCCTCGATCAGCCGTTCGTCACCGAATCCATCGACGATCACCCAGGCCATGACTCCGAGCATCACGAGAGCCACTGGAATCCCGAGACGCCAGTTCTTGTTGTTCAGGTCGCTCTCGGCACCGATGCGGGCCCGGGTGAGCATCGTTCCGAAAAGGAACAGCACCATCACCGCTCCCACGTACACCAGCACCTGGGTGACGGCCACGAATTCGGCCGACAACAAGAGGTATTGAGCGGCAGCACCCGAGAGCACCACCACCAACCAAAGAGCAGCGTGTACCACGTTGTTGACCGTCACCACGCGCAATGCACCCACGACCATCAACAGCGCGATGATTCCGAACCCGATGTTCTGGGCCACGAGGAGATCGGCAGCGACCACTACTTCTTGCCCTTCTTCTCGGCTCCGGCCTCCAGGGCCGGGGCCTCCGGAACGGTCTCCATCCACTCTCCCAACTTGTCCTTGTCGTGAAGGAGATCGGCGATCCGCGGTTCGCTGTACTCGTACTCGGGACTCCAGAAGAGAGCGTCGAAGGGACACACCTCCACACAGATTCCGCAGTACATGCACAGCGCATAGTCGATGTCGAACCGGTCCAGCTTGTTGACCTGGCGGGGTTTGCCCCCGGCACGCCGGGGCGGGGCGAGTTCTTTGTGGCCCTCGATGTAGATGCACCAGTCCGGACACGACCGGGCGCACAGCATGCAGGCCGTGCAGTTGTCCTCGCGCAACGCGATCACACCTCGGGCGCGCAGCGGTGGCGCCTCCTTTTCGTGCGGATACTGCACGGTGTTGGAACCCTTGGTGGCCGTGCGCACCAAGGTGTTCAGCGTGACACCGAGACCTTTGACCAGACCGGGAACTTTGGGCATCAGAACGCCACCTTCAGGATCGCGGTGACCATGATGTTCACCAGGGATACCGGGACGAGAACCTTCCACGCGAACCGCTGCAACTGGTCCTCACGGAATCTGGGGTAGCTGAAGCGGACCCACATGATGACGAAGGCCAGCAGGAGCATCTTGGTGAACATGATCAGTGGCCCGACGATGTTCATCCAGTCGTCCACGTCGTCGATGTTCTCCCAGCCGAACCAGGCAAAGGGAACGCCCCAACCGCCGAGGAAGAGAACCGATGCGATGAGGGCGAACACCCCAGCCGTGGCGAACTCGGCGATGAAGAAGGTGAGGAAGCGGAAGCCCGAGTACTCGGTCATGTAGCCGGAGACCAATTCGGATTCGGCGATCGGCATGTCGAAGGGCGCCTGGGTGAGTTCGGCCTGTACGGCGATCATGAAGATCACGAATCCCACGAATTGCGTGAGGACGTACGGATTGCCGAGTCCGTCCCAGCCGAAGATCGCACCCGCGTTCTGGGCCTGGACGATTCCCTGCAGGTTCATGGTCCCGGCCTGGATCACCACTCCGATGACCGCCAGCACCATCGGGAGCTCGTAGGCGATGAGCTGACCAGCGGCACGCAGACCGCCGAGGAGCGAGTACTTGTTGGCACTCGCCCAACCGGCCATCAAGATGCCGAGGACGCTGACCGAGGACACTGCCAGCATGTAGAAGACCCCGGCTTCGAAATCGGTGAACCAGGCGTCGGGTCCGAAGGGGACCACGGCCACCAGGAGGAACGTGCTCGTGAGCACCACCAACGGAGCCATCTTGAAGATGATGCGATCGGCCCGTTCGGGAGTGATGTCCTCTTTCTGCAACCACTTGCCCACTTCGGCGAAGAGCTGCAACGAACCGTACGGTCCGGCCTCCATCGGTCCGAGGCGGCTCTGCATGAACGACATCATCTTGAACAGGAACAGATAGACGATGGTGCCGGCCGGCAGGAGCACGGCCAGGATTCCTCCGAGAACGCGCAACAGGGCCTGCGCCCAATAGGGAAGGTCGGCGGCGATCAACGCGTTCATCGATCGATGTCTCCCAGGATGAAATAGAGAGACGCCAGGATCGTGATGATGTCGGGAACGTAGACGCCCTTCAACACCCACGGCACGATGGAGATGTTGTTGAAGCTGGCCGAACGGATCTTCACCCGGAACGGGCCGAGGTCACCTTTGGACACGACGTAGTA
>JBMTPW010000091.1:0-7325 GCA_049444115.1 Ilumatobacteraceae bacterium
CCTCCCGGTGCTCGATGCGCTGCGAGATCGCACCGCGATCCAGACGGTGGTCTGCCGCCAGGAAGGCGGGGTCACCTTCATGGCCTGCGCGGACGGCACGATGACCGGCAGGCCGGGCGTCGCCTTCGTCACCCGCCGCACTCAAGCCATCGGATTCGAGAAGTCCCGAAATACGTTCGGAGTCGTGCTCGTTCATCTGACAGCCGTACGTGCGCACCGCATAGCGGCGCGGGGGCTGATCCGACGCATCAACGGTCATGCTTCGAGGCTACCGCTCGCCCGCAACCGGAGGGTCAGTCGTCGACGTATTGATCGAGCGCCCGGCTGGTGGCCACGTGGCGAAGGCGGAACAAGGTTCGAACCTCGATCTGGCGGACGCGTTCCCGGGTGATGTTGAAGGTTTGGCCGACCTCTTCGAGGGTCGCACCCTCCTCGCCATCGAGTCCGAAACGCATGCGCATGACTTCCTGTTCACGTTCGGGCAACTCGAGAAGGATCGCGCGGACTGCGTCGCGGAGATCGGTGATGGCGATGCCATCACTCGGGTCTCCGCTGTCAGGGGACGCAAGATTGTCGGCGAACGTGGTGTCGCTGTCATCCCTGGTCGGTTGGTCGAGACTCGTCGTGTCGGCCGCCAGTCTGAAGTACTCCTCCACTTTGCGCGGCGATTCGCCGAGTTCTCGGGCGATCTCGGCCACGGTCGGTTCGCGCTGCAGTCGCTGCAGGAGTTCGCGCTGCACCTTCATGGCCCGATTGATGCTCTCCATGGTGTGCGCCGGGACGCGGATGTTCCGGCTTTCTTCGGCGACGGCTCGGGAAATCGCCTGCTTGATCCACCAGGTGGCATACGTGGAGAACTTGAAGCCGCGGGTGTGATCGAAGCGCTCCACGGCCTTCATGAGTCCGATGTTCCCGCTCTGAATGGCATCTGCCAGCGGCATCGAGGCCTTCACGTATCGCTTGGCAATACTGACCACCAGGCGCAAATTGGCCTGGGTCATCTCCTCCCGAGCCCGCAATCCGATTCGTGCCGTACGTTCGAGACGCTGTCGTTCGGCGCGATCACTCGCTTCACCCATTTCGTCGAGGGTTCGTTGGGCTGCCATCCCTTCGGCGATTCGACGTCCGAGGATCCGTTCCTGAGTGGCATCGATGAGCGGGATACGACTGATCTCATGGAGATAGAGCTTCACGGCGTCCTGCGTGGCTTCGTGGCCCGGTCGGTCGCCGATGGTCCGACCGCTGCGTTCCCGGCGACCGGAATCCCCATAGTTCGGCCGCCGGAGTTCACCGGAATCGTCGAGTTCGAAGGACTGATCGACTTCGATGCCGCAGACCTCGATCGCCTGACGTACGGAATCGATGATCTCCGGCGTGAGCTCGACCTTCCGAAGAACGTCCACGATGTCCTCGGTGGTCAAAGCACCGCGCCGACGACCCAGCCCGAGAAGACGCTCCCATTCGTCGGGATCGATACCGTCGACAGGAGGACCGGAAGATGGAAGACCCGAGGAAGTTCGCAATCCGTCTTGCCCGGGTTCATCCACGACCGACACCCATTCCCCCACTTTCTCGTCCCCGAAGCGAGAGCCACCTTAGCAACGCCTCCGCAGCCCCCAGAGCCGCGCGTTCGTCGTCCAGCAATTCGAGTTGTCGACGGGCTTCACGATCTTGATGAATTTCATCCGGATCGACGATCGATGTTCGCTGCGCCAGAATCTTCCTCACGGCGATGCCGAGCAGATTCAACGCGATCGAAGTGGGCGGTACATCGACATCGGCCACTGCAGCGCGTTCCAACAGTTCACGGACTTCGGGATCTCCGGATTCGAGGGCATTCTGCAAGAGGGGACCGGATTTGGATCCCGCCGCAGCCAGGGTGACGAACGCCCGCCGGGCCGCTTCGGCGAAGAACAAATCCTCGATCAGCCACGGCGCGATCTCGTCCCACGCCTGGACCAGGAGGGCGATGGCCACGAATTCGGCGTTCTCGGACATTCCCACCGCTGCTGCCGGTGGCGCGATCGGAATCGGTCGCGAGGATCGCCTCTCCACGGACTTCACCAGATCGGCCACTGGAAGACCGACGCGGGTCGCGACTTCGCCGGCATACAGCTTGCGAACGTTGACATCGGGGTGTTCGTTGATCACCTCCACTGCGGCATTGGCCACACGGGCACGATCCTCGGGGGATCGCAAGGGCTTCCCGGCCACGGCACGGTTCACCCGGAATCCGAGGAAGGGTGCCGCGTCGTCCACAGCGGCAGCCAACGCACCGGGGTCGGATTGCGCCAGATCCCCGGGATCCTTTCCGTCGGGGAACCGAGCCACCGAGACCTGCACTTGATACTTGGTCTCCCATTCGTAGAACTTCTCGGCGGCTCCCTGACCCGCCGCATCGGCGTCGAAGGCGAGAACGACCCGGCTGGCGAACCGCTTCAGCAAGCGGACATGTTCTTCGGTGAGCGCCGTTCCGCAGGTGGCCACGGCCCGCGGTACTCCGGAACGGTGGAAACCGATGACATCGGTATAGCCCTCGCAGACGATGACCTGATCGGCTTTCACCACCGCAGCCTTGGCCCAATTGAGGCCATAGAGGGTCTTGGATTTGAAGTAGATCTTGCTCTCGGCCGAGTTCTTGTACTTGGCCGGATCGGTGCTACCGGGAAGTACTCGACCACCGAATGCCACCGGCTCCCCGGCATCGGTGAAGATCGGGAACATCACTCGGGCCCGAAAGGAATCCTGCAGCCGTTGTGCGCGGTTGGTGAAGGCCAAGCCCACGTCATTGAGAACATCGGGGCGGAAACCCTGGGCTGTGAGATGGGCACCCAATGCATCCCAGGCATCCGGTGCGTACCCCAACCGGAACTGACGGGCCACGTCACCTGCCAAACCACGTCGACGCAGATAGTCCCGTGCCTCGCGCGCATCGGGTGAGGTGAGCAATCGTTGGTGGTACCACTCCACTGCAGCTTCCATCGCTCCGATCAGCTGCTTGCGACGCTGACGGTCCTTCCCTTCTCCCCCGGAGGTATACGAGAGGGTGATGTTGGCGCGATTGGCCAGCTTCTCGACCGCCGCAACGAAATCGATGTTCTCGATCTCCTGGACGAACGTGAACACGTCGCCAGCCACCTGGCAGCCGAAACACTTGTAGCGACCGGTTTCCTCCCGGATGTTGAACGAGCCGGACTTCTCGGCATGGAACGGACACAATCCGACCCAATTCCGACCAGCCTTGCGCAAGGCCACGTACTGCTGCGCCACTTCCACGATGGAGGTCGCAGCCCTGACGCGTTCGATGTCCTCTGCGGCAATGGCCATGGAGCAAGGGTAATGGCTGGCCGACGACGCTCAGGGGGCGCTTCGGTCAGCGTTCCTGAAGAGGAGGTTCAGGTTCGGGTTGGCGCGCCGCCGTGCCGACGCGGCCGTCATCCGTATCCAGATCGATCGTCTCGTTCTGCCGTACCCGATCGGCATTCAACGAGAAGCCGATCGCCACCAGGACCACGATGGCGATCACCAGCAACGACAGCCAGGTGGGGATGTGATACCACTCGTGGACCAACATCTTCACTCCGACGAAGGCCAGAATGATCGCCAAACCTTCCTTCAGATAGCTGAAACGAGCGTGGGCATCAGCCAGGAGGAAGTAGAGCGCGCGCAGTCCGAGAATGGCAAAGGCATTGGAGGAAAAGACCAGGAACTGCTCGCGGCTCACGGCCAGCACCGCCGGCACCGAATCCACGGCGAAGAGAACGTCGGTGAATTCGATCAACAACAGAACGGCGAACAGTGGAGTGGCCAACAACTTCCCATTGCGTCGGGTGAACAACTTCTGGCCCTCGAGTTCATCGGTCGAGCGGACCACACGGTTGATCAAGCGCAGGAACCGACTGGCCTCCGGATCGATTTCGTCGACTCCGCTGACCACCAGTTTGACGGCCGTGTACACCAGGAAGGCGCCGAACACGTAGAGCACCCAGGAGAACTTCTCGATCAGGGCCACTCCGGCGAAGATGAAGACGGCTCGCAGGGCCAAGGCACCGAAAATTCCCCAGAACAACACCCGGTGCTGATAGCGGGAGGGGATCTTGAAATAACTGAGAATGAGTGCCCAGACGAACACGTTGTCGACGCTCAGACTCTTTTCGATCAAGTAGCCACTCACGTACTCACCAGCGGCCGCGGCTCCGAAGCCGAAGGCGATCACTCCAGTGAAGGCCAGACCGATCGAGATCCAGACCGCACTTTCGATGGCCGCTTCCCGGGTATGGACGTCATGTGCCTGCCGATGTACGACGAAGATGTCGATGCACAGCAACCCGGCGATGAAGGTCAACAGGGCCAGCCAGGCCCAGCCCGGAACGTCGAGATCGACGAACTTCGAGACGGTCTCGGCCGCGATCACTCGATTGCGGTCACTTCGTCTCGGACTTCTTGGCTCCACCAGCGGCCAGGACCGCCTGCGCCGCCGCCAATCGAGCGATCGGCACCCGGAAAGGCGAACAACTCACGTAGTCCAGCCCCACCCGATAGAAGAAATCGATCGACTCGGGATCTCCGCCATGCTCTCCGCAGACTCCGAGTTTGATCCCCGGTTTGGCCTCGCGACCGCGCTCAGCGGCGATGGCGACCAGTTCACCGACACCGTTCTGGTCGATGGTCTCGAAGGGGTTGCGCTTCAGCAATCCGTTTTCCAGGTACGCCGGCATCATGCGGCTCTCCACGTCGTCACGACTGAACCCGAAGGTCATCTGCGTGAGGTCGTTGGTTCCGAAACTGAAGAAATCGGCCACCTCGGAGAGTTCGTCGGCTCGCAATGCGGCGCGTGGGGTCTCGATCATGGTGCCGATGGTGACCTTCATCCGGCCCGGCTTCTTGCCTGCGGTCGCCTTGGGGGCGGCATCGCCGATGCCCTTTTCCACCCAGGTGCGAGCGAGGGCCAATTCCTCCTTGGTCACCGTGAGTGGGATCATGACTTCCACGATCGGACGACCGCCCTTGGCCACGCGCTCGGCAGCGGCTTCCATCAACGCTCGAACCTGCATCGCGTAGAGACCCGGCTTCAACACTCCGAGGCGAACTCCACGAGTGCCGAGCATCGGGTTGAACTCGGCCCAGTCATGAGCGGCTTGCAGCAACTTCTCCTCTTCGGCGCTCAAGGATCCCTGGGTGGCCTTCTTGATCTCCAGTTCGTGGACGTTGGGAAGGAACTCGTGCAATGGCGGATCCAGCAGTCGGACCGTCACCGGTAGGCCATCCATGGCTTTCAGGATTTCGACGAAATCCTTCTTCTGTACTCGGCGCAGTTCTTCCAGAGCCGCGGTTTCTTCGCTCTCGGAATCGGCCAGGATCATGCGTCGCACCACCGGCAGTCGATCCGGGGCCAGGAACATGTGCTCGGTTCGGCACAGGCCGATCCCCTCGGCTCCGAGCTTGCGGGCGTTGGTGGCGTCCTCGCCGGTGTCGGCATTGGCGCGCACCGCCAACTTGCCCTTGCGGATCTGGTCGGCCCACTGGAGGATGACAGCGAATTCCTTGGGCGGTTTGGATGCCGATAGAGCGACCTCTCCGAGAACCACTTCACCCGACGTTCCGTCGAGCGAGATGATGTCACCCTCCTTCACCACCACGTTTCCAGCAGTGAATTGTCGGCCCTCGATCTTGATCGATTCGGCGCCGACCACCGCTGGGGTTCCCCAACCACGGGCCACGACGGCGGCGTGGCTGACCAGGCCGCCACGCGCCGTGAGAATGCCCTGGGACACCATCATGCCGTGAACGTCTTCGGGGCTGGTCTCGTTGCGAACGAGCACGACCTTCTCACCGCGATCTGCGGCATCGGCGGCATCATCGGCGGTGAAATACACTTTGCCCACTGCGGCACCAGGGGAAGCCGCCAGACCCTTGGCGATCACCGTCTTCTTCCCGGCTTCGAATTGGGGGTGCAGCACCTGGTCCAAGTGCTCGGCCGCGATTCGTGACACCGCCTCGGATCGCGAGATCTTCCACGAACCCTTGGGTCCCTTGGTGCCGGTGGTCATGTCGACGGCCATGCGGAGCGCGGCCGCACCGGTTCGCTTCCCGACGCGCGTCTGCAGCATCCAGAGTTTGCCCTGTTCGATGGTGAACTCGGTGTCGCACATGTCGGTGTAATGGGCTTCGAGACGAGCGAAGATGGTCATCAATTCGCGGTGGATCGCCGGGAACTGCTTCTTCAACGCGTTCAGATCCTCGGTGTTGCGAATGCCGGCGACGACATCTTCGCCTTGAGCGTTCACCAAGAAATCGCCGTAGGGGACGTTTTCACCCGTGGCAGCATTGCGGGTGAAACCCACCCCTGTACCCGAATTGTCGTCCCGGTTGCCGAAAACCATCGTTTGGACGTTCACCGCCGTGCCGAGATCATGGGAGATCTTCTCGCGGACGCGATAGGCGATCGCCCGAGCCCCGTTCCAACTCTTGAAGACTGCCTCCACCGCACCACGCAGCTGCTTCTCGGGCTTCTGAGGGAAAGCGGATCCGGTTTCCCTCTTCACCACATCGAGATAGGTGGCGCAGAGTTCCTTCAGAGCCGACGCCGAGAGCTCGGCATCGTTGCGCGCCCCGATCGCCGCCTTGGCCTTCTCCAACGGGTGCTCGAAATGGGCGCCGTCCACGCCGAGCACGATGCGGCCGTACATGGCGATGAAGCGACGATATGAGTCGTAGGCGAAGCGTTCGTCGTTGGTCACCGCAGCGAGACCCTTCACACTGGCGTCGTTCAGACCCAGATTCAAGACCGTGTCCATCATGCCGGGCATGGAAAACTTGGCGCCCGAACGCACGCTGACCAGAAGCGGATCGCGCGGATCCCCGAGTTTGCGCTTCATGGCGCGCTCCAGCTTGGCCACGTGTTTGGCGATTTCGGCGTCGAGCTCTTTCGGCCAGCCGGACACCATGTAGGCCCGACAGGCGTCGGTGGTGATGGTGAATCCGGGCGGTACCGGCAATTGGAGAACGCTCGTCATCTCGGCGAGGTTGGCCCCCTTGCCACCCAACAGATCCTTGAGCTGCATGGGCGGACGACGGTGTTTGTGATCGAAGGAATAGACGTACGGCACGAGATGCGAGTCTAGAACTTGACCTGCTCCTCCCTACCATCAACAACCTTTCCCTCGACCCCGTAGCATCGAATCGAATGCGCATTTTCGGCTTTCCGGTCAGGATTCGGGCTGGTTTCGGGTTCTTCTTGTTGTTGATCGTCTTCATCAACGGAGTGCCGATGGGAACTTGGCTGGCAGCCTCGGTCGCCGTCTTCACCTTGGCCCACGAACTCG
>JBMTPW010000092.1:0-7274 GCA_049444115.1 Ilumatobacteraceae bacterium
CCAAGGTCACATGCGCGAAGCCGCTCAGAGCGACCCTGATGTCATCATCTCGCTGTACGCCGATGCCGGCTGTATCGGCACCATGCGCGGTCGGGCTTCGCTCGGTATCACCATCCCGGTGATCACCACCGCGGCCTGCGCCGACAAATCGGTCATCGACGTCGTCGGGGACGATGCCCTGGGATGGATGTTCGCAGGTCTCGCTCCGGAGGCCGACACCCCGGATCGGAAACTGCAGAAGCAGTTGCTGGCTCCGGTGGTCGGTGTCGAGCCCGACGAACTGACTGTGGCCTCGTTGGGATTGAGCGGTCTCGGCTACTTGCTCTACATGTCTCTCGTGGATTACGCCAACCAGATGAACGCCGATGGTTTGGAGGTGACCGGCCAGGGCATCTTCGATTATCTGAAGGCCAGTGACGGTCTCTATCTCTTCGGCAGCCAGAGTCCGATCGAATGCGGATCGGAACCCAAGTACCCAGCCGTGTGTTCGTATGTCTTCCCCTTCGCCGAATACAAGGGTGGGGGAGTCATCGGGCCGGTCGACGGTCTGGAGCTGGTGAACTCGAAGCCGTACCTGCCCTGAGTGTTCGGTACCGCTGACACCACGAACCGAACGACTCCGACGTGATCGATTACCTGTTCTACATCCTCCTCGGAAGTGGAGCAGGAGCGATCATCGCTGCTCTCGGCATCGGTCTGGTGGTCACCTATCAGGGTTCGGGAGTGGTGAACTTCTCGGCGGGGGCCACGGCCATGTGGTGTGCCTACGTGTATGCCGATCTGCGCAACGGCTCGTACCCGTTTCCCATTCCCGGATTACCCGATCGGTATCACTTCGACGGTGACGTCGGCTATCGCTGGGCGCTGTTCCTGTCCCTGCTGACCGCTGCGGCCCTGGGTTTCGTGCTCTACGCGGTGATCTTCCGACCCCTGCGTCAGGCACCGGCCCTGGCCAAAGTAGTGGCCTCGGTGGGCTTGATCATCGTCTTCATCTCGTTGGTGGAACGACGATTCTCTGGTGCGACCGGTTTGCGGGTGGAACCCATCCTGCCCCGCGAATCGGTGACCATCACCGACGATCTGATCGTGCCGCGCGACGGTCTGTGGCTGTTGGCCATCGTGGTGGTGGTGACCGCCTTGCTGTGGGCGGCCGGGAAGTATCTGCGTCTCGGTTTGGCCACCAAGGCCGCAGCCGAGAACGAGAAGGGCGCAGTTCTGCTCGGATACTCACCGGATTTCCTGGCCGGACTGGGCTGGGTGCTGTCCTCGGTGGTCACCGCTCTCGTGGCCATCCTCGCCGCGCCGCAACTGCAATTGAATCCGGGTATCTACACCTTCGGGTTCCTGATTCCGGCGCTCGGTGCCGCACTCATCGGCAAGTTCCAGTTCTTCTGGCCGACGGTGATCACCGGAGTGGTCATCGGGATGGCACAGTCCATGTTCACCAAACTGCAGAACGACATCAGTTGGTTTCCCGAGTACGGAGCCCGCGAAGGTCTGCCGTTCCTGATCATCATCATCACCATGGTGGTGCTCGGCGAACGGCTACCCGAACGTGGTGCCGTATCCACCTGGAAGTTGCCAGCGGTTCCCACGGCTCGGGTGACGACGATGTCGGTGTTCGCTCCGACCGTCGTGGTGCTGATCGCGTTGGTGGCGTTCGGACCGTTGTGGCGGGCGGCGATCATGACCTCGATCATTGCCGCAGTGGTGGCGTTGTCGCTGGTGGTGTTGACCGGTTTCGGTGGTCAGACGTCGCTTGCGCAAATGGCCTTTGCCGGCATTGCCGGATTCGCGTTGTCGAAGTTGGCCACCACCTACGACGTTCCATTTCCATTGGCACCACTGCTGGCTGCTTTCGGGGCCATGGTCTTCGGAATGTTGGTGGGATTGCCGGCCCTACGGGTGCGGGGCACCAACCTGGCCATCATCACTCTCGCTGGTGGCGTGACCATTGCCGAGTTCGTCTTCAAGAATCCCTCGGTGATCGGGGACATTTCCACCGGTGGTGCGAAAGTACCCAATCCCTCCCTTGGTCCGTGGGACCTGGGTTTGGTGCTCGGCACGAAGACTTCACGTCCGGTGTTCGGCATCTTCGCTCTGGTGGTGCTGGTGTTGTTGTCGGTCGCGGTGGCCAATATCCGACGTTCGGGATCCGGTCGCATGATGTTGGCGGTGCGGGGCAATGAACGCGCCTCCGCGGCCATCGGAATCGACGTGACGCGAGTGAAGATGATGCTCTTCGCCCTGTCCTCGTTCATCGCCGGCGTGGGAGGCACCTTGATCGCCTATCGGTTCGGTTCGGTGTCCGATCTCTCGTATGGAACCTTGGCCTCCCTCACGGCGTTGGCCGTGGCCTATCTGGGTGGCATCACCAGCGTGTCGGGTGCGGCCACGGCGGGCATCATGGCGACTGCCGGAGTGGCCTTCTACGCCCTCGGTCGGGTCATGGGTGGTGCCGGACAATGGGAAGTCTTCATCGGTGGTGTGCTCTTGATCGCCACGGCCGTTCTGAATCCCGAGGGCATTGCTGGTGGCATCCGGCTGCGAGTGGCCGAACGGCGTCGCTCAGAGCTCCACGACCGTGGGGGTGCCAGCGGTGACCAGGAACCTCTTCCAGGTTCTCACCGCTGAACTCTCGACCCGAGCATCGTCGACGATGCGATAATCGGCGGTCCAGTCCTCCGCACTCAGCGTGTGCATGGTGTAGCCCCGGTGGGCCAACTCGGCATCCACGATCGTCGGAAGGGCGATGAAGAGATCTTCGGCACCATCGGGTGTGTTGCTACCCGAGGAAATGGAGGTGGTCACGAATTCGATGCCGCGTACCGTGTCCGGTTCTCCGGTCACCGTCAGGTTGCCGACCCCGGCCAGATGGATGTCTCCGGTGAGCACGATCAGGTTCGCCACACCGCGTTCGGTGAGACCGGTCAAGAGACGATCGCGTCCGGGGGCATAGCCGTCCCACTGGTCGTAGTTGATGATCGCTTCACCCAGGCGGATGTCGGTCATCACCGTTTGGTTGGCGAGGACGTTCCACACCGCAGGGGAATCGGCCAGAGCATCGATGGCCCACTGCTCCTGTTCGTCGCCGAGCATCGATCGCGCCGGATCGCTGGCTTCGGGACAGGCCGGTGTCACTTGTAGAACCACGTCTCCGCACGCTTGGTCGTTGCGGTATTGGCGGCCGTCGAGGGCCACAAGGTTCACCAGGTCCCCCCAAGCGAAGCGCCGGTAGATCGTCAAGTTCTCATCCGTCGGCGCCGGCAGGCGCACCGGCATGTGTTCCCACCAGGCTTGGTACGCCGCGGCACGTCGGGCCGTGAAGACGGCCGGATCGACTGGTTCACCGTCTGGACCGATCTGGGCCGTGGTTCCGGCGTAGTTGTTCTCGACTTCATGATCGTCCCAGATGACGATCCACGGACAAGTCAGATGGGCGGCCTGCAGGAGCGGATCACTGCGGTAGAGGGCGTAGCGATTGCGGTAGCCCACCAGGGTGTCGGGCTCTTCGCTGTCGTGCAGTCGTACATCGCCATTCTCGAGACTGCCGGGACCCCCTTCGTAGATGTAGTCCCCGAGGAAGAGAACGAGATCGGGCTTCTGGTCGACCATGTCGGCGTATGCGGCGTAGTAGCCGTCGGTCCAGTTCTGGCAGGAAGCCGTGGCGATACGAAGGGGATCGTTGGAACCCGGTGCGGGGGCCAGCCGAGTGGAGCCAATCGGACTCGTCCACTCGCCGGTGCGGAAGCGGAAGTATCCCCGACCGTCGGGAGCAGCGAACGTTGCGTCCACGTGCACCGTATGGCCGTAGCGAGCCTCGGCGGTCACCAGTCCGGAGGCCAGGATCTCGGTGAAGTCGGGATCCCGAGCCACCTCCCAGAGGAGGTCGACATCGGCGGCGTCGAGACCGCCCCCGTTGGCGGGATCCGGGGCGAGTCGGGTCCAGAGAATCACCGAGGTTGCGGTCGGATCTCCCGACGCCACCCCGAGGGTGAAGGGCTCCCGGGTGATCGACGACTTCGGAACCGGCATCGTCGACGAGGGAGGCGGAAGCGAATCGGTGGACGCCGGGGCCGAATCGGTGGAGGCGTTGGTGTCGTTGCAGGCGGCCACCACGACGGATGCGCCGAGTGCCAGGAACATGCGCCGCGAGATGGGTCCGGTCATGAGGCGAGTCTGACAGACGCGCCGGCAGCCCGATTCATCGTTCACGTGCGATCGACCCATGGAATCTCAAGAACGAACCGAGCATGGTCATTGGCGATGTCGTGGCGGAGATGGTGGATGGTGGGTGCAGCCGTACTGTGCTGGTCGGGATGCAGTACGTCCGACGGTTCGAGTCCTGCAGCCGGTGTCGAGCGCTCGACGGAATCCACCTCCGTACGACGGGACCGATTCGGCTCGATGACGACGACGTCCACCTCGAGCGGCCTACCGGATGACGGTGATGCCTCGTCGAGTTCCTCGACCAGTGCGAGTCCCGCAGAGGTGATCGGCGCGGCTTTCGACGCCATCATGAACCGTCGGATCGACTGCGGTCGTCGGCCGCGCACCTGCGATGTGGATTCCTTGGCGGTCGTCGGAAGTTCCCTGCATGATCGCCTGACGGCATTGATGAGCGAACGTCGAACTGCTGGCATCACGGCCACGCGACGCGGAGCGGTACGGCATCGCATCGAAGAGGTGGAGATTTCGAATGACGGGCGCGCCCGGGTCACCACCTGTCTGACCGACGACACGGTGCTCATGAGTGCCGGAGCGATCTTCGACGAGAGTCTCTTCAGTGCCGTGACCGTGTGGACGATGGAACGTGTGGATGATCGCTGGTTGTGGGCGGACGACGACGTGGTGCGTTGGAGCCGGAAGGAGGATCTGTGCGGATTCGCATCATGATTGGACGGTGCGCGGTGACGATGTGTCTCATGCTCGGTGATGCGACGCCCATCGGTGCTGCCGATGGGTCGATCGGCTCGGGCGGCTCAGGAGAAGGGATCATCTGGGCCGGTGTGCAGTTCTCGTCGTCACAGCCGTCGGGAACCTCGTCCTCGCAGTACACCTGGCGGACTCTCACCACCTATGACGCCAATCGGGGTCGGGACACCTACATCACCAAGGTGGTGAACGGAATTCGCTATCGGTTGTACGAACGCATCGCTCGGGACGGATCGAGCACCTTGGTCTGGATACCGATGGTGACCCCGACACAATTGGCTCGCCAGGCCGCTGTCCAAGTCCGCAGTCTGTTACCGGTTCCACGTCCACGTCTGGCCCCTCCGGCCGATGCCGGCGTGGTGACGGTGGGAACCTGGGTCTGGTTGGATGCCACCAACTGGGTGCCGGTGAGTGTGTACGCCTGGATTCCCACCGAGACCGGTTCGGTCTGGGCGCGCACCACGGCCACACCGGTGGTGCTGAACTTCTCCACCGAGGACGACGGCACTCCGACCGGAACGCGTCGCGGCATCGTGAGTTGTCGGGGACCCGGACGGGTCTGGCAGCCAAGTGATGGTGATCATGCGGTGTCGGCCTGTATGTATACGTACCGACACGCATCCACGAGCCGACCCAATGGTGTGTTCGCGGCCGCGGTGTCGGTGCAGTGGCGCATCGTTTGGACCTCCAATGCCGGCTCCGGTGGCACTTTGCCGAACGAGATCGTCTCAGCCCCGCTGTCGGTGAAGGTGGACGAACTTCAGGCGTTGGTGGGTTGAGTCGTCGGCATCTCGGTCTGCGCCCGTTGCGACCAGATGACTCCGGTGATGACCAGAGCAGCCCCCAACAATTGAATCGGGACCAGTGATTCGTCGAGAATCAACACGATCCAGATCAGGGTGAGCACCGGTTCGGTGGAAGCGATGAGGGCTGCCGGTGCGGGACCAAGGTGTCGCACTCCGAGGAAGAACGCCATACTGGCCACCACGGTGCTGATGACTCCGAGGCCGATCATCGACGATGCCGCCGCGAAAGAAGTCGGGATGTCGATCGGCCAGGACACGGGGGCGATCACCGCAGCGAAAGCCAAGGATCCCGTGAGACTCCACGCCGAAGCCACCAATCCGTCTCCCCCTGCGGTTCCGGTCACCAACCGCTCGCTGAACAACACGTACCCGGCATAGAGCAGAGCGTTGCCGAGGGTGTACACCAGACCGATGAGGGTGGCGCCGCCGGTGCCATCGATCACTTCGGGAACGGTGAAGGCGATGCCGAGGAGAACGACTCCGACGGCCAACCAGACTTGGGTGGGCATCGGCTTGCCGAGCAGTCGCGCACCCACGGCCACCATGGCCGGATAGGTGTAGATGATGACGATGTAGAGAGCACCGGGAAGATTGTCGAGACCGGAAAAGGCCATCCAGGCCATGAGCCCGAAACTCACCCCGGCGATGAAACGAGGTTTCCAGGCCACCGACAACGGGTGGGGTCCACCGCGGCGATAGCGCACGTAGATGAACAGCCACGCCACGGGTACGGCGATGGCGAATCGCCAGAAGAGGACGTCGAGGGTGCCCAATTCCTCGAGAACGTTCTTGCCGAAGACGGTGAAGAGCGAATAGGCGCTGGCACTCACCAGCATCCAGATGACGCCACGGCGTTGGGGGGACACGAAGGGAGAACGCTAGGCCATCAGGTGGTCGACGGCGCGATCCACGGCCCATTCGAGGAGCAGATCCTCGAGCGCCCAGGCGGTGATGGCCGGGGCGTATTGGTGACCCTGTTGGCGGTGGCAGCCGAGGGCCAGGAGTGCGTCGGCCTCGGCTCCGGTCTCCACCCCATCGGCCGAGACCGTGAGGTTCATGGTGTGAGCCATGTTCACGAGGGCCCGTACCACCGACCGATCATCGGAACTCGAGAGGGAGTCCACATGCGTGCGGTCGACGCGGATCTCGTCCAGAGGCAGCGAGCGCAGCACCTGCCAGGAACCACTGCTCGTGGCGTCCACTTCCAGACAGATGCGGGTTCCTCGATCGCGCAGATGTCCGAGCACGGTGATCGCGGTCGACATATCGCGTTGCACCGAGGTTTCGTAGACGTCGAGGGTGATGAGATGCGGGTTGATGTCGTCGAAGTAGGTATGGACGAAACCGTCCCGCCAGGCATTGGGTGTGCACTGTTGGGGAAGGTTCACGCGGAAGCGGAAGCCCGGAGGAAGTCCGGTGGAGGAGAGACGACGGATCACCGGGCGGGCTTGTTCCATCACTGCGGCCGTGAGTCGCTCCCAGGTGCTGGCATCCTCGGCAAGGGAGAGCATGGCTCCGGCATTGGTGATGGTG
>JBMTPW010000093.1:0-7266 GCA_049444115.1 Ilumatobacteraceae bacterium
TAAACACCCCGCCGTCATCAATTGATGGCGGCCGAGCGGCCAGGTTGCCGATCGAAAGACGCCTGGAAACACCACCACCAAGATTCCAGCGCCAACGAGACGGCGCAGAGTCCGAAGGGAGACGCCATGGTCCGTCAACTGTTCCAAGGCGACGATCCCGGACTGCCGGGCGATGATCCCATCCACCTCACGGATTCCGGTACCCAGAGACGTTCGCATTCCGGACTCAATGAGGGCGTAGCGCCACTCTCCCTGGCATTGGGTTTCAAAGTGACGCGTTTTGACACCTTTTCGCGCCCAAAGGGTTAGAGGAGGGTGGTGAGGGATTGGACCAGGGAACGGGGATCCTCGCCGACCCCTTCTCCGTACACCTTGATCTTCGGCTCGGTCCCGCTCGGCCTCACCTGCAATCGCAGACGCCCACTGTCGTTGTTTCCCTCCACCCAGATTCGAAGCAACATCGCCTCGGGAAAATCCTGGACTTCGAGCACTCGTCGACCGCCTATCTCCGATGGTGGATTCCGACGCAACCGATCCACCGCTGCGATCGCTTCGGTTGGTTCCATCCGCACACCGGCCTCGGCGGTGATGTGACGCCCGAAGCGCTCGGCGATCATGTCGAGTTGGTCGTCGAAACTGCGACCCGCAGCCTTCAATTCGGTCGCCAGTTCGGCCATGACCAACGCCGCGCTGATCCCGTCCTTGTCCAGGGGGCGATCCCTCACGAGGTATCCGAGGGCCTGTTCGTAGGCAAAGACCAGATGCAGGTCGGGTCGATGCACCACCGCATCTGCGATCCACTTGAAACCGGTGTAGGTCTCGGCGAAGTGCACGCCGGCCGCGGCAGCCATCTTTCCGAGCAACGACGACGACACCACAGTGGTCACCAGCAACCGATCATCGCCATTGGAGTTGCGCAAGATGTGCTCGGCCAGCAGCCAACCGATCTCGTCACCGGAGAGCAACCGCCACCTGGGACCGCTCGCGGCCCCCACTACCGTTGGAACGGCCACCCCCAGACGATCGGCATCCGGGTCGTGGGCGAGAGCGATATCGGCGTCGATGCGTTGCGCCGTGGCCAGCACCAGATCCATTGCTCCGGGTTCCTCAGGATTCGGGAACGCCACCGTTGGAAACGTCGGATCGGGATCCTGTTGGGCGTCCACCACCGTCACATCGGTGAATCCGGCCTGCACGAAAGCTCGTTGCGCCACCGATCCCCCGACCCCGTGCAACGCGGTATATGCGATCCGCACTCCGGGGCGTCCACCGCCAGCATCCGACAGCGACCCGAGATAGGTGTCGACCACGTCGTCACCGAGAACCTCGATCAGGTCATCGGAGACTTCTGCCAGTTCGATACCGACCGGGTCCAACGCGCTGATCCGAGCGGCGATGTCGGCATCCCACGGTGGCACGATCTGGGCTCCGGTGCCCAAGTACACCTTGTAACCGTTGTCCGCAGCAGGGTTGTGACTGGCCGTCACCATGATTCCCGCAGCCACACCGAGCCTGGTGATGTTCCAGGCCAGCACCGGCGTGGGCACCGGCACTGCAGTCACCCGGGCGCGCATTCCCCGCGCCGCAGCCACCCGCGCCGTGTCGAAGGCGAAATCCCGACTCTTGAAACGAGCGTCGTAGCCGATGAGGAGACCGCGCTCCAGCGAGAGCGGGTCCGCTGCCACCAGGGCGTCGACGACTCCGGCCGCAGCACGACGCACCACGAGACGGTTCATCCGCCGCGGACCAGCGCCGATGGGTGCCCGCAGTCCTGCCGTCCCGAAGGTCAGTTCCCCCTCGAAGCGATCCGTCAGGTTGCGCGAGTCCCCGTCCAACAATGACTGCAGTTCGATCCTGATGTCGGCATCGGGTTCGGCACCGAGCCACGCCTCACAGGTGGTCCGTGCCGCCTTGATTCGTTCCGCCGTGTCGCCGTCCACGAGTGCTTACCCCTTCGATCGAGGCAGCAACGTCCGTAACTCGACCAGAGGTCGGGGTCCAACATGGGAGATCACTTCACTGGCCGCCACCGCTCCAAGTCTCCCACTTTCGGCCAATCCGAACCCATTCGTGTAGCCGAACAAGAAGCCCGCAGCGAAGAGATCGCCGGCTCCGGTGGTGTCGACGACGTGCCGAACAGGCTCGGCGGCCACGTCCAAGATCTTCTCCCGGTTGATGATCGTGGCCCCCATTTCACCCCGGGTGATGATCGCCAAGGCGCTGTCACGACGGACTGCCGCGATGGCCGCTTCGAATGTGTCCAGCTGGTACAGCGACATGAGTTCGTCTTCGTTGCCGAACAAGATGTCCACTTCGTCCTCCACCAGCGCCCGAAAATCGTCGCGGTGTCGATCGACGCAGAAACTGTCGGACAACGTGAGCGACACCTCGCGTCCAGCTCGGTGAGCGACCTGTGCCGCATGCCGAAACGCCGCCTTGGCGTCGTCACGGTCGAAAAGATAGCCCTCCATGTAGAGCACCCGACCTGCGGCCACCACTGACTCGTCGATGTCGAGCGGCTCCATGTACGACGACACTCCGAGGAAGGTGTTCATGGTTCGTTGCGCATCGGGTGTCACCACGATGATGCAACGACCGGTGGGGATTCCTTCGAGCGATCGCCCCGGGCTGAAGTGCACACCGACGGCCAGCATGTCATGACCGAAGACGTCGCCCAGATCGTCACCGCTGACCTTGCCGATGTAGGCCGCTCGTCCACCGAAGCTCGAAACGCCACACACCGTATTGGCCGCCGACCCGCCGCTCATTTCCACCGCGCTTCCGAGGGCCCGGTAGAGATGCAGTGCTCGGTCCGTGTCGATCAGCGTCATCGAACCCTTCGCCAAGGACTCCTGCTCGATGAAACCGTCATCGGCATGTGCGATCACATCCACCAACGCGTTGCCGACGCCCACCACATCGAAGCGAGCCTCGACCGATGCCGCGCGATGATCCGGGGAAGTCACGAGAAAGCAACCTAGTCCGCTACGCCACCTCAACTTGGGCTTGGGTGCGATGGCCGTCTCCACACCCGCCCCACTACGATCGCCACGTGACGACTTCGCCGACCCTTGCCCCTGATGATCGCCGTGATCTGGATCCGTATCGATTGCCGCGACACGTACTTCCCCGACGTTACGAGGTGCACCTGGAGCCTCATCTCGAGGTCGCCACTTTCGAGGGTCGCGTCGTCATCGCCGTCGACATCGCTGCCCCGACCCGTCTCATCGTGCTCAACGCCGTCGATCTCGAGATCCACGGTGCTTTCGTGGATGGTCATGCAGCGGCGTGGGAACTGGATGCCGAAACCGAACGCCTCCTCCTGCAGTTGGACCGCGAACAGCCCGCTGGCAGCGCCTTCATCGACATCAGTTTCCGGGGCACCCTGAACGACAAGTTGCGCGGCTTCTATCGCAGCACCTACGCCGACGCCAATGGCCGCCAGCACGTGGTCGCCACCACGCAGATGCAGTCCACTGATTGTCGCCGGGCATTCCCCAGTTTCGACGAACCGGATTTCAAGGCGGTCTTCGCCGTCACGTTGGTGACCGATCCAACTCACCTGGCCATCAGCAACGGTCCGGAGATCTCGCGTGTCCCCACGCACGGCAACGACGGTGCGGGCAACGAAGTCGACAAAGTCGCCGTGTCCTTCGCCGACACCATGCCCATGAGTTCCTATCTTGTGGCCTTCGTGGTCGGACCCCTGGAGGCCACCGCGCCGATGGACGTCGACGGCGTCCCCCTGCGCATCGTGCACGTACCGGGCAAGAGTCATCTCACCGACTTCGCTCTCGATGTCGGCTCGAAGAGTCTGCGTTGGTTCGTGAACTACTACGGCATCCCCTACCCCGACGCCAAGATCGACATGGTGGCACTGCCCGACTTCGCCGCTGGTGCCATGGAGAACGTGGGCTGCATCACCTATCGCGAAAGTCTTCTGCTGGTCGATCCCGCTGCCAGTACCCAGATGGAACAGCAGAACGTGGCCGATGTCGTGAGTCATGAACTGGCCCACATGTGGTTCGGTGATCTGGTGACCATGAAGTGGTGGAACGGCATCTGGCTGAACGAGGCCTTTGCCACCTTCATGGAAGTGGCCGCCGTCGATGCCTATCGACCGGACTGGACCCGCTGGACCAACTACTCCGTGGAACGAACGGCAGCCTTCGAGACGGACTCGCTGGTCAACACGAGATCGATCGAATACACGGTGCGCTCCCCGCAGGACTGCGAGGGCATGTTCGACGTCCTCACGTACATCAAGGGCGGGGCTCTACTCCGCATGCTCGAGCAGTACCTCGGTGAGGAGCGATTCCGGGACGGCATCCGGCTCTACCTCACGCGCCATTCGTACGGCAACACCGAGACGTCGGATCTCTGGGATGCCATCGAAGATGCCGTTGCCCACGATGGTGGAGAGCCGGTACGGGCGCTCATGGATTCGTGGATCTGGCAACCCGGCTACCCCCTGGTCATGGCGGACATCGACTCCGGGGATTTGGTGCTTCGCCAGCAACGCTTCACCTTCCACGACGGACCACCCGATGCCACGCCGCAACGGTGGATGATCCCGATCCAGATCCACAACGGCGGACAGGACTCGAAACATCTACTCGATGGAAACACCCTGAGGGTTCCCTTGAACGATCCCGAGGCCGTGGTGGTGGTCAACTCCGGTGGCCACGGCTTCTACCGAGTCGCCTACTCGCCCGAATTGCTCGGCCGCCTCGACCGGTCGGCGCTGGCGACGTTCTCCACGGTCGAGCGCTACGCCTTGGTGGACGACAGCTGGAGTGCTGTGGTGGCCGGGCGATTGTCGGCCGCCGACTTCGTGAACTTGCTGGCATCGTTCGACGACGAACGCGATTTCGCAGTCTGGCAGGTCATGGCCCAAACGCTGCGAGCGTGCGCTCGGCTCGTCGACGGAGAGGCTCACGATGCCCTTCGAGGCCGAGTGCGCGCTCTTGTGTCCCCGGTACTGGCCGACCTCGGCTGGACACCGGCTGCAGCAGAAGGCGACCTCCGCGGCAAGTTGCGTGGATTGCTCATTTCGCTACTGGCTACCACCGGCGCCGACGACGATGCACGCCGACGTTGCCGAGAACTCTTCATCCAGATGCAGACCGATCCCCTGTCGGTCCATCCAGAAGTGGCCGCGGCTGCGGTCGCAACTTTTGCCGCCGCGGGCGACGACCGCGATCTCGAGACCTTGGTGTCGTGCTACCGCTCGGCGACCACTCCGCAGGACCGACTGCGCTACCTCAACGCCGTGGTCGAATTCGAGAACCCTGACGTCTTGCGGCGGGCCTGCGAGTTCGTCCTCAGCGACGAGGTCAAGACCCAGGACGCTCCCTTCGTCCTGGCCCGAGCTCTCATGTCCCGAGCGAATGGTCCCATGGTGTGGGAGATCGTGAAGCGCGTGTGGGATCGCGCCGAGGCCACGTTTCCGTCCAACACCATCATTCGCTTGGCCGAGCCGGTGAAGCTGCTGAACACCCCGGAGCTGCGCGACGACGTGCGAACCTTCTTCGCCGCCCATCCCATTCCCCAGGCCGCCAAGGTGTTGGACCAGATCCTGGAACGCCTCGACGTGAACACCCGTTTGCGCGAACGCGAAGAAGCACGACTCGGAGCATTCCTCCTCGGTCGCAGCTGAAAGGGCGGTTCAGCCGAACAGTCGGGCAAGTTCCGATCGCACCTCGCGGCGGAGCACCTTGCCGGTGTCTGTCGTCGGCAGTGTCGCGCAGAAGTGGATCCTCTCCGGGGTCCGAGCCGACCGCAGGCTGGCGCGCACGTGGTCGCGCAGCTCGTCCTCGGTCGCCGACACTCCCGACGTGGGGACCACGGCCGCCACTACCTTCTCACCCCAGTCGACATCCGGTATGCCCACGACCACGGCCTCGTGCACAGCCGGATGACGCAGCAGAACGTCTTCGATCTCACCCGGTGAGAGGTTCTCGCCGCCGCGCACGATCACATCGTCCTGACGACCGAAGACGTAGAGGTAGCCGTCCTCGTCCATTTCTCCGGCATCGCGAGTGTCGAACCATCCGTCGGCCGTGCCGTCGGCCATACCGAGATACTCACCCGAAACCTGTGGCCCGCGCACCCAGACGATGCCCCGCTCTCCCATCGCCACCTCTCCACCGGCATCGTCGCGAATGGAGATCTCCACAGTCGGCAATGGTCGGCCCACTGATCCGAGGCGTCGTTGCACCTGCGGATCATCGCTGGTCGCCGCCAAGCGATGATCCTCGGGTCCGAGAACGGCAATGGAACTCGACGTCTCGGTCAGTCCGTAGGCGTTGACGAAATCGACGTGGGGCAAAAGGGTGAGTGCACGCTCCACCACCGGTCGCGGCATGGGCCCACCGCCATAGGAAAGGTGGCGCAGACCGGCCAGTCGTTCACCACGTTCATCCAACACGTCGAGGACACGATGCAACATGGTCGGCACCACCATGGCATGGGTGACCCCATGCTGCCCGACCGTGTCGACCCAAGCCTCGGGCTCGAAGGACTCGAGATAGACGATCCGCCTCCCGGCGTAGAAATTGGAGAGAACCGCCGACACGCCGGCAATGTGGTAGGGCGGCACACTGACGAGCGCAGCATCATCGACTTCGCTCGCCGCCAATTCCACCGTGCTCAAGATGTATGTCGCCAGATGCTCGTGCCGCAACACGGCCGCCTTCGGTTCACCGGTGGTGCCGCTCGTGAAGAGGAGCACCGCCGTCGCCGATGGGTCCACGTCCACACTTTCGAAGACTTCGTCGCCAGCATCGGTGCTTGCCAGGAAATCCTGTCGCGACACGACGGTGACGCCGTCGAGGTTGCCGAGCCTCGCAGCCACACCGTCTCCAGCGATCACCAGAGCCGGCGCAGTCCGGCGCACGAGATCTCCAAGGGCCTCATCGGACAAGCGGTAATTCACCGGCGCGAACGGGATTCCCGCCAGTGCCGCCGCGAAGAGAGCGACCGGGAAGGCCTCGCTGTTGGTGTCGCAGAAGACCACGGTGCTCACGGCCCGTGACGTCATGGCGCGCGCCGCCCGTGTCGCCCGACTTGCCACTTCGTCGAGCGAAAGTTCTCCCACCACCCGACGTTCGGGCATGGTGTCCCGAGCCATCTCCAGGATCAGAGGCAGGTGCACGGACCCTCAGTCCGACGATGGCAATTGCTGGGCATCCTGGGCGGGAATCGGCGTGTCGCCGAGCGACAGCGAACCGGCACCGGCCTTGGTGCAGAGCACTTCCACTCCGT
>JBMTPW010000094.1:0-7254 GCA_049444115.1 Ilumatobacteraceae bacterium
CTCGGACTCAAGGGAAAGAAAGTGTTGGTGACCGGTTCGACCAAGGGGATCGGTCGCGCCATCGCCGAAGCCTTCCTCGGCGAAGGTGCTGAGGTGGCCATTTGCGCCCGCAATGCCGATGAGGTGAATGCCGCGGTCGCCGGACTCGGCACGTCGGGTCGGGTCATCGGCGCGGCCGTCGATGCCGGAGACTCCGCTGCTCTTCGGGCCTGGGTGACGTCCTCGGCCGAACAATTGGGCGGTATCGATGTCTACGTGCACAACACCTCCGGAAAGCCGGCCCGGAAACTCGAACAGTGGATCAACAACTTCAACATCGATCTCATGGCTCTGGTCCACGGCGTCGATGCCGCCACCGCCGCTTTGGCCAATGGTGGCGGTTCGGTGATCAGCATCGGGACCACGGCCACTGCCGAACATTTCGGCCCCGGATCGGGCAGTTACAGCGCTCTCAAATCCGCAGTGACCAACTGGACGCTCGGCCAGGCCCAGGTGCTCGGTGCCCAAGGGATTCGTTGCAACGTGGTCTCCCCCGGGCCGATCATGGTGCAAGGCGGCGACTGGGACATGATCAAGAACGCCATGCCGCCCTTCTTCGAAGCCACCGAGAAATCGCACCCGGGTGGACACATGGGTGAACCGTCCGATGTGGCCAACGCCGTGGTGTTCCTCGCCAGCAATGCCGCCAAGCACATCAACGGCGTCAACGTGACGGTGGACGGCGGCTTCCTGAAGCGCGTCGACTTCTGAGCACCGGTCATTGGTCGACCCGCCTTGAGCACCGATAGATCATGAGCACCGCGTCCTCGGGTCGGCGAATCGATGTCACCCTCGTCGCCGGGGGCAAGTATCACGACATCGACTTCGCCCGTCGCGAGTTGCTGGGCCTGCTCGCCGAACACGACGAATTCCGGGTGCGGGTACAACCCGACTACGAGGACACCGAAGGCATCGCACAGGCTGCCATCCTGGTCTCCTACACCTGTGACGTTCGACCCTCCGAGCGAGCCCAACGCGAGATCCGGTCCTGGGTGGAAGCCGGTGGACGCTGGGTGGCATTGCACGGAACGAACTCCGCTCTCACACTTGGTGGGCCGAATGGCGTGGACTCACCCCGAATCTTTCCGTTGTGGGCCGACACTCTCGGGAGTCAGTTCGTGGCCCACCCTCCGATTCAGCCCTACACCGTGCAGATCAGTGATCCCGATCACTGGCTGGTGGAGGGAATCGAACCCTTCGACACCGATGACGAGCTCTACCTCAGTGAATACGCCGACCGCGATTCGCTGCACGTCCTCCTGCACACGGTCTGGCAAGGCGAAGCCAAAGGTTTCGTCGAAGCGGATTGGACCACGTGTGATCCGGTCCATCCCATCATGTACCTGCGACACCTGAGTGCCGGAGCGGTTCTGTACAACACCCTCGGTCATTGCCGCGGTCACTACGACATGGCCCCGGTGCTGGATTTCTATCCCCGCATCGAACGCTGCTCCTGGGAGAAACCCGCGTACTACGAACTCCTGCGCCGCTCGCTTCGGTGGGCCCGGAAGACCTGAACGACCACATGACATCAGGAAGAGAGAACATGACGACCTCCGGTCACGACATTCCCATCGACAAGCAGTTCGATCTGCACCGGCGCATGGTTCGCATCCGCCTCTTCGAAGAAGCAGCCGGGCGCCTGGCCGAGGCCAACAAGTTGCCCGGATTCCTCCATCTCTACGTCGGCGAGGAAGCCGTGGCCGCCGGAGTGTGCGGAGCCCTCAACGACGACGACCACATCACCTCCACCCACCGCGGACACGGACACTTGGTGGCCAAGGGTGGCGACTTCAACCGGATGATGGCCGAGCTGATGGGCAAGGCCACCGGGTATTGCAAGGGCAAGGGGGGGTCGATGCACATCAGCGACACCTCGCTCGGCATGCTCGGGGCCAACGGCATCGTCGGAGCCGGAACTCCCATCGCCGTCGGAGCGGCCTTCGCCAACAAGTACCGCGGACGGGGCCAGGTGGCAGTGGCATTCTTCGGTGATGGCTCCACCAACATCGGTGCCTTCCACGAGGCCGCCAACATGGCCTGCGCCCTGCATCTGCCGATCGTCTTCGCCTGCGAGAACAACGAATACGGGGAATTCACTCCGCGCGACAAGACCATGGCCATCACCGACATCGTGGATCGAGCCGCGGGATACGGCATGCCCGGCATCATCGTCGACGGCATGGACGTCATTGCCGTGCACGAGGCCGCCAACGAGGCCGTGGAGAGAGCTCGGTCCGGAGGCGGTCCTGCTCTGATCGAAGCCAAGACCTACCGTTTCTACAACCACCACGGAGTGCAGAACCTGGGTCTGAAATACCGCGCCGATGAGGAAGTCGCGCGTTGGAAGGAACGCGATCCCATTTTCGGATTGGAAAAGCGCATGATCGCCAACGGGTCGGCGAGCCAGGCCGACTTCGACGCAGTGTGGGACGAATTGCGAGCGGCCATCGACACCGCCATCACCTTTGCCGAGGAGAGTCCGTATCCGACGCCGGACCAGATTCTCGAGAACGTCTACACCGCGGGAGGTGTGCAGTGAGCTCCGAGCGCAAACTCCCGTATGTCATGGCTTTCAACGAAGCCGTGAGCCAGATGATGGAAGCCGACCCGGATGTCTTCTGCGCCGGAGAGGACATCGGCGCCTTCGGCGGTGTCTTCGGTACCTTCAACGGATTGCAGGCAAGATTCGGCGCAGAACGCGTCGTGGACACCCCCATCAGCGAACAAGCCATCGTCGGTCTGGGTGTGGGCGCGGCAGTGACCGGTTTGCGTCCCATCGTGGACCTGATGTTCATGGACTTCATCTGCGTGGCCTTCGATCAGATCGTCAACCAAGCCGCCAAGTTGAAGTACATGTTCGGTGGCGAAGCCACTCTGCCACTGACCATCACCACCGCTGGTGGAGGTGGGCTTTCCGCTGCGGCACAGCACAGTCAGTCGCTGGAGGCGCTCCTGTGCCACATCCCCGGACTGAAGGTCGTATTCCCCTCGACTCCCTACGACATGAAGGGACTGATGATCTCCTGTATCAAGGAGAACAACCCGACGATGATGATCAAGCACAAACGCCTTCTCGGGATGACCGGCGTAGTACCCGAGGAGCCCTATGCCATTCCGCTCGGCAGAGCGAATGTGACGCGTCCTGGCAAGGACGTCACCATCGTGGCGTATGCGCGAATGGCCAACGAGGCGCTGGCAGCCGCTGAGACTCTGGCCGCCGACGGCATCGAGTGCGAAGTGATCGACCTGCGCACCCTCCAACCTCTCGACACCGAAACAATCGTGGAATCGGTACGCAGGACCAATCGCGTGGTGGTGGTGCACGAAGCCGTGCGCTTCGGAGGCCTCGGAGCCGAGATCGCCGCTCAGATCCAGGAGGCGGCCTTCGATTACCTCGACGCCCCGGTGTCCCGGATCGGCGCGCCATATTCACCGGTTCCCTTCAGCCCGGCTCTCGAGAAGCACTACATTCCCGAAGCCGCGACCATTGCGACAGGGGTGCGCGACATCCTCCGTCGGCAGGTGGGCGCGCAGTCCTGACATGTCCGCCGTCGGCATCATCGTCAATCCGCATGCCGGCAAGGACATCCGACGTCTGTCGACCCCGGCCACCCACACCTCCGACGTGACCAAGGTGGGCATCGTCCGCCGGGCAATGGTGGCCGCCCTCGAAACCGGAGTCGACGAAGTACTGGTCATGCCCGACGGCCATCGCATGGGCGAGCGCGCCGCTGACGGACTCGGTGACCGAGTGGTGATGGTGGATGAACCCGTCAGTGGTTCGCGTTGGGACACGGTGGCCGCGGCCCGCGCCATGTGGAAGGCCGAAGTCGGTGCCGTCATCGCCCTCGGTGGGGACGGAACGGCACGCGACGTCGCCCTCGGTTGGCCGGAGGTGCCGTTGGTGGCCGTCTCGACCGGAACCAACAACATCTTTCCCACCGCGGTCGACGGGACGTCGGCCGGAACGGCCGCAGCACTGGTGGCACTGGCAGCGGTCGACGTCGCCACCGTGGCCGATCCCTCCAAACGGATCGTGGTGACCGTGGAAGAGCCGGACTCGACCATCGAGGATCTGGCCCTCGTCGATGTGGCCGTGGTCAGCGGTCGATTCATCGGTGCCCGGGCAGTCCAGGATCCGTCCACCATCACTGCGGTGCTGGCGGTCATCGCCACGCCGGTGGGTTCCGGTCTGGCCGGTATCGCCGGGCGGATTCACCCGGTGCTCCGCCACGACGCCGGCGGTGTTCTGGTGACGATGGGCGACGACGGATTTCCGCTGCGGGTTCCATTGGCTCCGGGCGCCTTCACCACCCTTGCGGTGACCCAGGTGCGACCGCTCGTCGAGGGTGAACCGGTGACTTTCCCCGGTGGATCCGTTCTGGCCTTCGATGGTGAACGCGATCTGGTCACGTCTCCGGCAGCGCGGATCACGGCCCGTATCGACTGGGTCGGACCACGGGTGATCGACGTGGAACGAGCACTGGTGGCCGCGGCTCGGTCCGGTTTGCTCGCGGATTCCGGTCGACGACGATTGGATGAGCGGTCCTGATGACGATTCGACGTGTCGATGAGGAGAGCGAACGTGGCCACTGAGTTCTTGATGCCCAAATTGGGTCTCACCATGGAAGAAGGCACCATCCTGGAATGGTTGGTCGCCGATGGCACCACCATCGAGCCGGGGATGCCGGTGTTGCGCATCGAAACGGACAAGGTTGAAAGCGATGTGGAGGCCAATGTGGCCGGTCGTCTCCACCTGAGTGCCGAAGTCGGAGAAACCTACGCTTGCGGTGCGGTGATCGGCTACGTCCTGGCAGAAGGAGAGGCTGCCCCGACCACCACTGCGGCGAGGACGGCGCCGAATGCAGCGACGACTCCGCTCCCGCCATCGGCGACATCATCCACGTCGGCGAATCCAAGCGCCGCACCGGTCGTCGCCGTGGCATCTCCTGCCGGACGTCGCTTCGTCTCCCCCAACGCGTACCGAGTGGCCGCAACGTTGGGCGTCGACCTGTCCGGAGTCCGAGGAAGCGGACCTGGTGGGCGCGTGGTGTCCGAAGACGTCGAAGAGGCAGCCGCACATCTGGCCTCCCGACCCGTGGTCACTGCTCGACCGACTGCGGTCGACGATGCCGTCTCGGCCACCGCTGCGGCTCGCCAGCTGGCCGATCTCCTCGGAGTGGATCTCCGCACCGTTCCTTCGGGTCGGGCCCGGATCGAACGCGACGATGTAGCTCTCCATGTTCGTCAGCGTCTCGCCGGCGCGGTTGCCAAACCTGCGTCGACCGGGGAGCGCGTGACCGCGCCGGTCACCAAGATGTCGGGAATGCGGAGCACCATCGCCAAGCGCATGCATACCTCGTTGCAGGAGATGGCTCAATTGACCTTGCACATGGACGCCGACTTCGACGAGGTTCTCGAGCATCGCGACGACCTGAAGGACCGCGAGGACCTGAATGCTCGGGACGCGGTACCGGGTATCACCGACTATTTGGTGGCCGCGGCCGGGCGGGCCATCGCCCGACACCGGTACGTGAACTCCCAGATCGTCGACAACGGCATCGCCGAACTCCCTGATGTGCACGTCGGTTTGGCCGTGGCCGTACCCGGCGGGCTGATGGTTCCGGTCATTCGACATGCCGATCGTCGTTCATTGTTCGAGATCTCCGTGGACAGCAAACGGTTGGCCGGCGCGGCTCGCGCGGGTCGTCTGCAATTGGAGGACCTGGAGGGAGGAACCTTCTCGGTCACCGCTCTCGGAATGTATGGCGTGGACGGTTTCACCCCGGTGATCAATCCTCCCAATGCCGCCATCCTCGGTGTCGGCCGCCTACGCAACGACGTGGTGGTCAAGAAAAAGGGCAAGATCAACACGGTCACCAGGCTCACCCTCAGCCTCACCTGGGATCACCGAGTCTTCGATGGTGCTCCAGCTGCGGAGTTCTGCCGCACGATCGTGGAGATCCTGCGCGACCCCGAATCGCTCTGCTGATTTCGTTCAGGTCTCGACGAGCGAAGCGAAGAGCTCCGGAACCTTGAGCCACTCCTCCGGGCCGACGATGGCATCCCAGAAATTGTGCTCCAGAGTCACTTCGGCGAACCCGGCATCACGAGCCGACCGCACGACCTGAGTCATGGTCGACATGATCTCCTCCAGGGTCCGTGGAGGTCCGAGCGGATCCTGGGCGAAGAGTCGGAGGTAGATCTGGATGGGTTCTTGGTCCGACGTTCGACGTGCGTCGATGGCCGCGGCCATTTTGCCCACACGTGACACCGACATCCCTGCCGGATTCCAGGCATCGAACCATCGAGCGGTTCGGTCGAGCCCGGCCTCGGACCACATACCCGACAACAACAACGGTCGACGGAGGGGTTTCGGATTCACCCGGGAGGGTGGAATGCGGAATACCGGACCGTCATAGGAGACCGGATCGTCACCCCAACAAGCCAGGAGAGCCGGAACGAAGTCGTCCATCCGTTTCCCGCGGGTCTCGATGTCGGTTCCCGATGCCTGATGTTCCTCGGCGTTCCATCCCACGCCGAGGCCCACGATGAGACGACCGCCGCACAAGTGATCGAGTGTGGCCAGTCGCTGCGCCAAGGGCACCGGCCAATGATTGCCCGCCACCAGAATGCTGGTTCCCAGGTTCATCCCGTGGGTCTGTCCGGCGACGAAAGCCAATGTTTCGAGCGGAGCAAAGACCGAGGTGTACTGAACCGGAGGGAGTATCCCTGATCCCCCATAGCCCCGCTCGGGCTGGAGGGGATACATGAAATGGTCCTGTACCCAGAGACTGCAGTATCCGAAACCTTCGGCTCGACGGGCGAATTCGGCGATCACGTCGGCAGTGACATGGGAGCCGAGTTGAGGAAGGCACAATCCGATTCCGGTCATGGGCGTCTTCCCCTGGGCGGCGCGTTCATTCAGGGATTGACCAGTCGTCCGGCATCGATGCCGCGCCGGAAGAGATCGTTCAGGTCGGCATCGGCGGTTTCGAGCAACGCGTCCAACCAGCCGTGCACGTACTGGGCGCCGCCTTCGTTGCGACCGAAGAACAATTCCTTCTTTGCTCCGGTCTTCACCGTCCGTTGGATCTTCAACCCGGTGGCATAGTCCTCGTCGCGCACCACCTTTTCCAGGAAGGCGATCTGCTGTTCGATCCGGGCACGGTTCTCGGGCGTGGGTGGGGCCGTGCCGATGAAATCGAGATA
>JBMTPW010000095.1:0-7242 GCA_049444115.1 Ilumatobacteraceae bacterium
TCCGTACTTGCCGTCGGCTCCACCTTTCACCGAGATGCCGGCGGCGATCAGCGCGCTCTGCATGGCTTTCACGGCGGCGCCCGATTGACCGGGGGTGAGGTACGCGCTGGCTGTGAAGGAGATGGACGAGGCCTGACCGGTCTCGGCGGCCGGCGCGGCGGGAGCGGCCGGAGCGGCGGGGGCCGCAGCAGTTTGTGAACCGGGCACGATTCCCAGAGCAATACCGGTGGTCAGATCGACGACTCCGGTCGACGGCAGACCACGGCTGGATTGGAAGGCCTGAACGGCAGCTGCGGTCGCCGGTCCGAAGAAACCGTCCGCACCGCCGCGCACGGCGATGGCCGCGTTGAGCAGTGCTTGCTGGAGAGCGCGCACTCCGTCGTTGCGTTGTCCGCGCACGGGCAACGCGGGGGCGGGGGCGAGTCCGAGGAGATGCGCGGTGGTTCCATTGACTTCGCCAGTGGGCCGCAAACCCCTCTGGCTCTGGAAGGTCCTGACAGCGGCCTGAGTGACCGGTCCGAAGAAGCCGTCGGCACCGCCGCGCAGAGCGATTCCTTGGCTGATCAGAGCCTGTTGGACGAGGGCCACGGAGTTCCCGCGATCGCCGAGGCGAACCAGGGGAGCGGCACGCACAACGGCGGACGAGGCGGCTGGAACACGCGTCGAAGCGGACAATCCGGCTGCCGGGGACGACGGAACCATGGCCGAGGTGGCCGCCACAGCCAGGGTCGCCGGGAGAACCAGGCGCGCCACGACGGGGCGAAACCCAGTTGCTCGGGTCGGGCGATTGTCGGGGGTCACACGTCGGGACATAAGCACCTCCGGTCATCGGCAGTTTTTCATCGACTCTTGAGGCTTTTCCCGCGCCTCATCCCGGACATGAGGAAAAGTCCTGCTCAGGGGCATTTCTGGGGGCCAAGGAATCTCTGAGGTGGGGCGAAATGGGCGAAATGTGGCGCGAAGTGGGGAAAAGTGGTTGACAAAGGGGAATCGAGGGGGCAAAGTGGGGATTGCGCCGACGGGAAGGCAGATCCCCTCGCGCCGTACAGAGCGTTGAATCGAGAGGCAGATCAGTGGAAGGTTTCGTCGGTAGGTACGAGCGTCAGCTCGACCCCAAGGGTCGAGTGGCCCTGCCGTCGACGTTCCGGAACCGACTCGAGCCCCGCTGTTTCTTGACGCTGGGAGCCGACAAGTGCATCGGCGTCGTGACCGCGGCAGTGTCCATGGAGAAGGCCGATGAGATGTTGGCCGCCGTCAAAAGGGGAGAAAAGACCCGGAGCGAACTTCGCGCCTTGGCGGTGAACATGGTCGAGGTGCAAGTGGATGCACAGGGCCGCATCACCATCGATGAGAACCTTCGGGCCTACGCCGGCCTCTCGGTCGGAGCCAGAGTCGTGGTGTCGGGAGCCTTCGACAGCGTGGAGATCTGGGAACCCGAACGTTTCGAACGGATGTTGACGGCCGGTACCGAGGCCATTGCCGGAGACGAGCAATGAACGACTCCGATGTCATCGACGGACTCGCCGACGCCGGTTTCTCCCATCAGCCGGTCATGGTGCACGAAATCGTCGAAGCCTTTGCTCCGGTTCCGGCAGGTTTCGTATTCGACGCCACGGTCGGTGGTGCGGGTCATGCCGAAGCTCTTCTACGGGCCCACGCCCACCTCGGAATCCTCGCCATCGATCGCGACGCTGAAGCTCTGGAGGCGGCGAAACGACGGTTGGCGCCCTTCGGAAATCGCGCCAACCTCCAGCATCGTCGGTTCGACGATGTCGATGCGGCCGTGGAACAAGCCGGACTGAGCGATATTTCCGGTGCACTGTTCGATCTCGGGGTGTCCTCGTTCCAGTTCGATACCGGTCGGCGGGGCTTCTCCTATCGACACGATGCACCCCTGGACATGCGGATGGACCTTCGGGATTCGCTGACGGCCTCGATCATCGTCAACGAATGGTCCGACGCGGAGATCGCTGAAATCCTGCAGAACTACGGCGACGAACGGTTCGCCTGGCGGATCGCTCGTTCCATGGTTGCAGCTCGACCGATTCGGACCACGGGAGAGTTGGCGGCGATCGTTGCTGGTGCGATTCCCGCACCGGCTCGTCGACGCGGCGGGCACCCTGCCAAGCGGACGTTCCAGGCTTTGAGGATCGCGGTCAACCGCGAACTCGAAATTCTTCCGACGGCTCTCGATCGTGCCATCGGTCGAACTGCACCGGGAGGACGCGTTCTGGTGCTGTCGTATCATTCCGGCGAAGACCGCTTGGTGAAGGAGCGCTTCGCCTTCCACGTCACCGGAGGATGCTCCTGCCCCGAACATCTGCCCTGCGCTTGTGGAGCACGACCTTCGGCACGTCGATTGCGCCTGCCGAGTCGGCCCACCGAAAGCGAACGGGCACACAATCCGCGCAGTAGCTCGGCCAGGCTCCGCGCCATCGAGGTTCTCTGATGGCCCGCGCCATGCAAGTGCAAAAGCAGCGCGCCTCCGCGAGCAAGCGTGCCGCGAAGACGACGCCCCGAGCCAGGACGCGAACATCTCGTCCCGCCCCGTCGCGCGCGACCCCTTCCCGAACCTCGGCCAAAGCCCCGACCAAGAAGATCGTGTCGCGCACGGCGAACGATCGCCACAAGGTCAAGGCCTCCCCCTTGGCCCGGGCAGTCACCCGAAAGAATGCCCCGAAAGCCACACGTGTCTTCATCTACACGGTTGCGACACTGGCTGCAGTGATCATCACCTTGATGATGGTGGTGGTGGTCTTCCAGACCCGGCTGGCCGAAACCCAATTGAACATCGATGTGATCGAAGATCAGATCGCCGTGGAACAGGCTCGGTACAACGAACTGCGCCTCGAACGCTCATCATTGCGTGAACCATCGCGGTTGGTTGCCGAGGCCACCTCCCTGGGGATGGTTCCAGGAACCAAGACCACCTTCAAGAACATCGACGCGAACGCCGTCGCAGCCGTCCTCGTCTCGATGGGCGGGATCGATCTCGAACAGTTCGCCAATACTCGTGAACCGCTGAAGAACTACAGCGCCGTGAAAGGTATTTTCGGGGGTGGGTCATGACCACCACGGCACGGTCGGCTCATCGCTCTGCGACGAAACCTTCGCAGTCCCGATCCCCGCGAGCGGCAACACCGAAGCGGGTGTGGAAACCAGGGTCTCCGCGACGCCGATTTCAGTGGTTGGCCGCGGGTGCGATTGCCACCGTCGCTCTCCTCGTCGTCCGCAGCGCCGATATCCAGGTGGTCCGCGGGGAGGCATTGCGGGCCGATGGGGCCAATCAGCGAGCCTCGTTCGTCAAGGTTTCGGCCTCGCGGGGATCGATCTTCGATCGTGACGGCAATGAGCTTGCCATCACCGTTCCCGCCCAATCGATCTATGCCGATCCCCGGGCCATTGTCGATCCGGTGGCCAGTGCCCGGGTTCTGGCGCAGATGCTCGGTCTCGATCCGGCGTCGGAAGCCGATCTGGCCACCAAATTGGCGGACCGTTCCACGACCTTCGTCTACGTCCAACGTTTCGTGGATCCCGCGCTCGTCGAATCGGTGTTGGCCCTCGAATTGAGCGGCGTCAACAGTGTGACGGAGGCGCAACGGGTTCAGGTCGCCGGAACCTTGGCGCGCAACATCATCGGTCGTACCGATCCCTTCGGTGAGGGTTCCACCGGCCTGGAACTGCAATACGACAAGGTCCTCAAGGGTGAGGATGGTCGCCGGGTCCGAGAATCCTCTCGTGGGCGCAGTATCCCGGGCACCTCACGAACCGTCTCCCAGGCTCGACCCGGTACCGATCTGGTCCTGACACTCGATCGCTCGATGCAGTTCCAGACGGAACAGGCTTTGATCGCGCGGGTCACCGAATTGAATGCCCGCGGCGGAAATGCCGTCATCGTGGACACCGAGACCGGTGAAGTCCTGGCCATCGCCAGCGTGCGTCGCGATCTCGATGGCCAAGTCTCCGTCACGAACGGCAACTTGGCGGCGGTCGAAGCGTACGAACCCGGATCGGTGGCCAAGATCTTCAGTGTCGCCGCCACCATCGATGCCGGCATTGCCACCCCGACGTCCACCTATGACGTTCCAGGGGTCTACGAATTCGACCCGGGAACCGAATTCGCCATGACCATCACCGATGCGTATCCCCACGACTTGCAAACCATGTCCCTCCGGGACGTCCTCGTCCATTCCTCGAACATCGGGACGTTGATGGCTGCCGAACCAGTCGGTCCAGCGCGTCTCCACGATTATCTGTCCGACTTCGGTTTCGGCAAACTCACCGACGTCGACTTCCCAGGTGAGAGCGCCGGTGTCCTCAAACCGGCCAACAAGTGGCGTGGTTCGGAAAAGGCGACCGTGACCTACGGATACGGGTTTTCGGCAACGTCACTGCAGTTGGTGTCGGCGGTGAACGCCGTGGCGAACAAGGGTGTCTACGTTTCCCCGCGTTTCGTGAAGGCCACCATCGACGAGAACGGTGTGGTCTGGGACACGCCGATCGGATCGTCACGTCGGGTCATCTCCGAGGAGACGGCATCGATCATGGCCGACCTTCTGCAAGGGGTCGTTTGCGAGGGAACCGGAATGCGAGCTCAGGTTTCGCGTCTGTCGGTCGCGGGAAAGACCGGCACCGGCTACAAGATCCAGGACAACGGCACCTATCAAAGCGACAGTGGCGGTCGGGCGTATTTCGCCACCTTCGTGGGATTCGTTCCTTCGTACGATCCGGTGGTCACGATTCTGGTCTCGATCGACGAGCCGGATCCATCCAGTCGGGATCGCTTCGGAGGAACGGCGGCGGCACCGGTGTTTTCCGAACTCGCCGAAATGGCGATTCATGAGCGGTCGATCGAACCCTCCGCCTCCGATAGCGGTTGTGGGTTGGCCCCATGAGCGTCGAACGGCTCGACTCGTGACCGCGATGCGATTGATCGATCTTCTCGGGCGCTGCGCCGGCCTGACGTATCGCGTCGTTGGTTCGCCCGGCGACGTCATGGTCGCGGGAATCGGACATGACTCCCGGCGGGTGCGTCGTCATCAGATCTTCTGCTGCGTCCGGGGCGAGCGTTTCGACGGCCACGACTTCGCCGCAGCGGCACTCGAGGACGGAGCGAGTGCCCTCGTGGTCGATCATCTGCTCAACGATGTCCCTGACGGCACTGTGCAACTAGTCGTGGAGGACGTCCGAGCTGCCATGGGTTGGTTGTCGGCGGCCTACTTCGGCAATCCATCGCAACGCATGACCGTGGTCGGGATCACCGGAACGAATGGCAAGACCACCACCGCACATCTGCTGGCCTCCATTCTCGGCCGCGCCGGCATTCGCACCGAGACCTTGGGGACCCTGCAGGGTCGATACACGACCCCCGAAAGCCCGGAACTGCAGGAAAATCTGGCTCGACTTCTGGAGAACGGGACACGTGCCGTGAGCATGGAGGTTTCCTCCCACGCACTGGCTTTCGGGCGGGTGATCGGGACGAATTTCGCCGCCGGAGTCTTCACCAATCTGGGCCGCGATCACCTGGATTTCCACCGCACCCAGGAGGCGTATTTCGCCGCCAAGGCGCGGTTGTTCGAACCAGACCTGGTGTCCGTCGGCGTGGTGAATGCCGATGATCCCTTCGGCCGCATGCTTCTCGACATCGGTCATGTGCCGATGACCTCCTTCGGACGAGCCGACGCCAACGATGTGGAAGTCGGTATCGGTGAGCATTCCTTCACATGGTTCGGAACGCGCATCCGGGTTGGGATCGGGGGAGCGATGAATGTGATGAACTCGCTCGCCGCCGCCACCACGGCTCGTGAACTCGGCATCGCGGTCGACGACATCGCCGACGGTCTGGAGGCTGCAGGTCCGGTGTCCGGTCGGTTCGAGCGTGTCGACGAGGGTCAGGACTTCACCGTCATCGTGGATTTTGCGCACACACCAGACGGGTTGTCCGAATTGCTGCGATCGGTTCGCTCGATCGCGGGAGTGCGACGAGTGATCGTGGTCTTTGGTTGCGGTGGAGACCGCGACAAGATGAAGCGTCCGATCATGGGCGAAGTGGCCGCAACCCTGGCCGATCGCGTCGTCGTCACGTCCGACAACCCCCGCTCCGAAGACCCGGAAGCGATCATTGCGTCGATCGTGGCGGGAATTCCCGATCACATGCGCAACCGTCTCCTGGCCGCCGAACCCGATCGCCGACGTGCCATTGTTCGAGCCCTGGGCCACGCACATTCCGGTGACGTGGTGTTGATCACCGGGAAAGGACACGAGACGACCCAGACCGTCGGTGACGAGGTATTACCCTTCGATGACCGCTCGATCGCGCGGGAGATTCTGAGGAGTGGGAAATGATCGCCGTCATGATCGCCGGGGCCACGGCCATGGTCGTCTCGCTCGCCGGCAGCCGTTTTCTGATGGCGTTCTTCCGGTTCCGCGGCAAGGGTCAGCCCATCCTCGGCAAGGAGGACCACGGTCCCGAGCACCACAAGGCCAAGGCAGGGACTCCCACGATGGGTGGTTTGGCCATCATCTCGGCCGCAGTCATCGGCTGGGTCGTGGCGCACCTGCGGGACGGTCTCGCGTTCTCGAACCAGGCCATGATCATCTGGGTCGGCATCCTCTTGATGGCCGGGATGGGATTGCTGGACGACGTCATCAAGGTCAACAAGGGTCACAATCGCGGCATCTTCTGGAAGAAGAAGGGCTACCTGACCTTCGCCATGGCCGGTGGCATCACGTGGTGGTTGGCTGCAGCCACCGACATCTCCGAGACACTTTCTCTGACCCGCTACGACTGGCCAGGTTGGGGAGTCCCATGGTGGCTCTGGGTCGTTTGGACCGCCGGCATGATGTGGGCCACCACGAATGCCGTCAACGTGACCGACGGTCTCGACGGTCTCGCCGCCGGTTCGGCGTTGTTCGGCTTTCTGGCCTTCACCATCATCGGCTATTGGTCCTTCCGCAATCCATCGTTCTACGGGGTTCTCGACGACGGGAAATTCCTCGGTGGCACCGTCAATCCTCTCGATCTCGCCGTGCTGGCTGCAGCCTTCGCGGGCGCGTGTGGTGGTTTTCTGTGGTGGAACGCCGCTCCGGCGCGCATCTTCATGGGCGATGTCGGTGCTCTCGGTATCGGGGCAGCTCTTGGTCTCCTGGCAGTGGCCACCAACACGCACTTCCTTCTTCCCCTGATCTGCGCAGTGAACGTGATGGAGGCCGGGGCGGTGGCCATCCAGATGGCCATCTTCA
>JBMTPW010000096.1:0-7146 GCA_049444115.1 Ilumatobacteraceae bacterium
AGAGCATCTGACTTCGGATCAGAGGGTTGGGGGTTCGAGTCCCTCCGAGCGCGCCGGGTCCCGCACGTCGAGTGTGGGCGAAAGGTTCGATAGGCGACCCATGACTGACCCCCTGTCCCTCTCGACGCGTTGGGATCGCGCGGCCGTCGTGCTCGGAGCGTTCGTCACGCTTGCCGGTGTCATGCACTTCGTCAATCCCGACTTCTTCAATGACATCGTGCCACCTTGGCTTCCTCCCAACGAGAGTTTCTGGACGTACGTGAGTGGCGTGGCCGAACTCATCATCGGCCCCATGCTCATCTGGCCGCGCTACCGCCGTGCTGGAGCGTTGGCGGCACTGGTTCTCTTCGTCGCCGTCTATCCCGCCAATATCTACATGACCTGGGATTGGCGTGACCGGGAGTTCTCGGAACGACTGGTGTCGTATCTGCGGCTTCCCTTGCAGTTCGTTCTTTTCTGGCTTGCCTACCAGATCCACCGCAAGACGCCTCGACCATCCGTCTGAGGATCAACCCCAGGCGAAAACCGGCTGTTCCAGGTGGGCCACCCGCTCATCGAGTCGTCCTTCCAGACCCACCCACCGCAATTGCAGCAGCACTGCTCCGGTGGGCGCGTGGATCAGATCCCCGCTCAGCGGTATCTGCACCACGGGTCGGTCGCTTTCGGGAATGCTGACGAAGCGGGGTGAATCCGGGCGACAAAGCTCGTGTAGACCGATGCGGTAGGCGTGGGCAACCTCATCGGGATTGGGTGTGATCTGGCTGTCGGTTCCGGCCCACAACACCACCGGGGTCATCAGGTAGCCCGAACGTGTGACGTAATCGTCGAGATACCCGAGTACGGCATCGGTTCGTAGAGTCAGCCCCAGTTCCTCGTCGAGTTCCCGCAAGGCGGCGTCGAGGGGAGTTTCGTCGGCGTCCAGTCGCCCCCCGGGCAGCGCCCATTGACCGGCATGTCGATTCATGCGGGCCGCCCGACGACACAGGAGAAACGCTGCACCTCCAGCCACGTTGCACATACGTCCATCCAGATCGGAGATGTCCCCGGGTACGCCGCGCATGGGATTCTCTCCTGGCTCGAACGGATCGTCGTGATCGGTGGGTTCGCTGTCGGTGAGCACGATGGCCACCGCGGCATGACGAAGACCGTCGGTGGACTGAGCCAAACGAGTGTGGCGCTCGAGGTTGTGACGGATCCGGTCCCTCAGGTCGATGTCGTAGGGAATCATGGCCGGCGCTCGGGAGTCGACGACGAATCGATCAGCGTGTGCAGGCGCTCGAGACCGTCCCACACGTCGATGAAACGGGTGGTCAGCGGACTGAGTCCGAGTCGGATGATGTCCGGAGGTCGAACATCGGCCACGACGGCATGGTCACGTGCCAGTTGCGCCACGAGGTTCGCAGCATCCGGGTGGTGGATGGCGAGGTGACATCCTCGTCGAGCAGGATCGCGTGGTGTCGACGTCGTGAGCCCGACATGATCCGCAACCTCCATGGCGAATGCAACCAACTCTCGACCCTTGGCCGCGATACGCGGCATGCCCACCCGAGCCGAGAGAGCGGTTCCTTCCTCGGCAGCCACCAGGCTCAAAATGTGTGGAGTACCGACCAACAGTTGGCGGGCATCGTCGTGAGGTTCGAAGCCTCGGTCCATGGCGAACTGATCCCGGTGACCGAACCATCCACGAATGGGTGGGCTGATGTGCTCGTGCAGACCACTCGTCACGAACGACCAGGCCGGAGCTCCGGGACCACCGTTCAAGAACTTGTAGGAACAGCCGACGGCCAGGTCCACACCAAGCGCATGGAGATCGATTTCCACGGCACCTGCGGCATGAGAGAGATCCCAGATCACCAAAGCGCCTGCAGAGCGGGCCTTGGTGGTGAAGGCCTCTAATTCGGCCATGGCGGCAGTTCGATAGTCGACGACACTCCGCACCACGACCGCAACCTCTTCGAATGACATCTCTTTCGTCAGAGCTCTCACTTCGAGTTCGAGGGCTTCTGCAATTCCTTCCACCACGAAACGATCAGTGGGGAATTCGTGGTCATCGATGACGATCACTCGGCGGTCCGGTCGGAGTCGGAGCGCGAGATGCACGGCTTGATAGAGATTGATCGACGTCGAATCGTGGACCACGACTTCGCCGGGACGTGAGCCGATGATCGGACCGAGTTGGTCACCCACCCGACGCGGCAGGTCCAACCAGTGTTCCCAACTGCTGATCAATCCCCCGGCCCACTCAGCGTTCAGCACCTGGTCGATGCGGTGGCGAGTGGCCTTCGGCGCGCGGCCCAGGGAATTGCCGTCGAGATAGATCAGATCCGGGTCGGGGATGATGAATTCGTCACGGAATCCGGCCAGCGGGTCCCGGGCGTCGCGATCCTGAGCTTCGTGGCGACTGGGCATAGGTTCATTCTGCCCGTCCATCGCCGCTCTGCGCTCTGCCTTCTCTTGGCCAGCCGACGACGAGTCGAATTCCTGTTCGAGGTCGACACTTGAGAGACTTGCCGCATGAAACGAGTCCTCGTCATCAGCTTGGTGCTTGCAGTGCTGAGCGTCGGGTGCAGTTCGTCGGATGGCTCCACCCCGCAAGCGGGAACCGATCCGTCCGACCAGAGCTCCGAGCCGCCGTCGTCGGTCGGCGAGGATCCTCCCACGTGCGATTCGGGTCCGGGCGTACGCGCCTGTCTGCTTCCGTTTCCCTCGAACCGTCTCACAGTGGCAGACCCAGCAACTGCCACGGGCCTTCGTGTCCTCATCCCCAACGAGGCTGCACCGGTCAATGCCGATGGAGTGGCCATGGATCTGTCGGATCAGAACCGCGCCGATGGGTTCTCGCCGAGCTCAGCCATCGTCTTCGCCGCTGATGGTGTCGATCTCGAACGTTCGGCGGTACCCGACGTCGACGACATCGGCGCGTCGATTGATGGCACGTCACCGATCCTGCTCGAGGACGTGACATCGGGTGAGACCTGGCCGTATTGGGCCGAGTTGGATGTGCAATCGCAATTGGTGACCGTACGACCAGCGAAGCTGCTGATCGCGGGGCATACGTATCGCGTCACCATCGGTGATCTTGTCGATGCCACGGGCACCCCGATCCTGCTCGAGGAAGCCAGTTGGGAATTCACGATCGCCAGCAGTGAATCCATTGCAGGACGATTGTTGACGATGCTCGACGACACCTACGCGTCGCTCGGAGATGGTTCCCCAGTCTTCACCGTCGAATCCGTGACGAAGGGCGACGGGGTGCGGACGATCGACGGCAGTTTCGAAATTCCGAACTACTTGGACAATGACGGATCTCCCGGAGGACGTCTGCTCCTCGATGCCGATGGGCACCCAGAACTCAATGCCGCGACTCCGACGTATGCGGCGAAGTACCGGTGCATTCTCCCCGATGTCGTCACCGAGCCGATCCCGACGATCGTCTATGGACATGGACTGCTCGGCGGTCGAACCGAAGTCGATTTCTTTGGTGCGATCGCCAACCGCGGTGGCATTGGGGCATGTGCGACGGATTGGCTCGGGATGTCCGCGGAAGACGTGGGCAACCTGGCTGGGATTTTGGCCGATATGGGGCGCTTTGGTGAGCAGGCGGACCGCATGTTGCAGGGACAGGTTGCGTTCCAGATGCTCGGTCGTCTCGTCAACCGCGGTTTCGCCACGGATGTGGCATTCCAGGACATCACAGGTCGGTCCATGTTGGAGGTCGATGGTGCTGTGTTCGTGGGCAATAGCCAAGGCGGAATCCTGGGAGGTGCAGCCAGTGCCGTATCGAAGGAATGGAAGCGGGCCGTCCTCGGTGTTCCCGGAGTCAACTATTCGCTGTTGTTGCCGAGATCGTCCGACTGGCCCCAGTTCCAGCAACTCTTCGAGGCGGCCTACACCGACGTCGATGACCGACTGATGGCAGTCCACTTGGCGCAGATGCTCTGGGACCGTGGCGAGAACTCCGGCTATGCCGGAAATCTCACGGAGAATCCCTTCCCTGGACGCTCGGCCAAAGAGGTTCTTCTCATCGGAGCCTTCGGGGATCATCAGGTGGCCAACGTCTCCACGGATCTGCTCGCACGAACCATCGGTGCTCGCATCCATGCACCGAGCATCAGGGTCGGCCGGGCCTCGGCGGTCGTTCCCTTTTGGGGGATCGAAACGATCGACGCGTATCCCTACTCGGGGTCCGCCTACGTGATGTGGGATTATGGAACGCCGGCCCCGCCTTCGGGACCGACCCCTCCGTTCCCACCCGACTACGGCGCAGATCCACACGGGGCAGGTAGTAGTGAACCCTTGGTCCTGGTGCAGGCCCTGGGCTTCCTTTTGGACGGAGTCCTGACCGATGTTTGCGCCGGTTCTCCATGCGTTGGCCGTCAAATAGACTGACCCTCGTATGTCCCGGATCCAGCTCGCTCTCAATGTGAACGATCTCCAATCGGCGATCGCGTTCTACACCAAACTGTTCGGCACCGAACCTCACAAAGTTCGCGACGGATACGCCAACTTCGCCATCAGCGAACCTCCTTTGAAATTGGTGCTCATCGAGAGCCCTGGAAACGGAGGCAGCCTCAATCACCTCGGCGTCGAAGTCGAGTCGTCCGACGAAGTAGCGATGGCGATCGATCGATTTCGCTCCGTCGGACTCCCGACCGACGTGGAAGAGAAGACGACGTGCTGTTTCGCCCTTCAGGACAAGGTGTGGGTCCATGGCCCCGACTCCGAACCGTGGGAGGTGTACACGGTGTTGGCCGATGCACCGTTGATGCACGACGTACCTCGTGCTGGCGAAGCAGAATCTGTTTGTTGCGCAGTCGAGGTCGAGCCAGTGCAGTTGGTCCGTCGGTCCGAAAACTGCTGCTGACCTCATGGCGCCTCCGAGAGAGGTCCTTTTCGTATGTGTGCACAATGCCGGACGTTCCCAAATGGCGGCGGCATTTCTCGGGCACCTCGGTCAGGGCCGTGTGATCGTCCGCTCGGCGGGAACGGCGCCAGCAGAGTCCATCAATCCTGTGGTCGTCGAGGCCATGTCGGAAATCGGAATCAACCTGAGCGATGGACAGGCGCAACCGAAGCGGTTGGATGAAGCGATGGTTCGTGCTGCGGATGTGGTGATCACCATGGGTTGTGGCGACGAATGTCCATTCTTTCCGGGTGTCAGGTACCTGGACTGGGCAGTCGATGACCCGGCGGGTCGATCACTCGATGAAGTCCGCACCATCCGAGACGACATCCGGCACCGGGTGGTGGCCCTCCTGACGGAGATCGGATGAACGTCGTATCTGCCGGTCCTTCAAGTCCTGTGAGATTGTCCACCCTCGACCGACTCCTACCACTCTGGATCGGCCTGGCGATGGTCGCCGGGCTGATCCTTGGCTGGGCGGTTCCCGATCTGAACGATGCGCTGGACGGAGTCAAGGTCGACGGTGTCAGTCTGCCGATTGCTCTCGGGCTCTTGTTGATGATGTACCCGGTTCTGGCCAAGGTGAGGTACACGCGAATCGGCGGTGTGGTCGCGGATCGGAAAACACTGCTCTTGTCCTTGATTCTGAATTGGCTCGTGGGACCAGCGGTGATGTTCGCTCTGGCGTGGACGATGTTGCCGGATCTCCCCGAGTATCGGACCGGTCTCATCATCGTCGGCTTAGCTCGTTGTATTGCGATGGTCCTGATCTGGAACGATCTGGCCTGTGGAGACCGTGAACTTGCGGCAGTTCTCGTCGCCATGAATTCGATCTTTCAAATCGTGGCCTTTTCTCTCCTGGGATGGTTCTACCTCGATGCATTGCCGGGTTGGCTCGGTCTCGACAGTGACGGCATCGATGTCACTGTCTGGGAAATCGCCAAGAGCGTCTTGATCTTCCTCGGAATACCACTCTTTGCCGGTTTTCTGACGCGCATCATCGGTGAGCGCATGAAAGGGATGGATTGGTACGAGAACAGATTCATTCCCCGGATCGGACCGGTCGCCTTGTATGGTCTGCTCTTCACCATCGTCGTGCTCTTCGCCCTTCAAGGTGAGCGGATCGTGGATCAACCCTGGGATGTCGCCCGTATCGCCGTACCGCTGCTCGTGTATTTCGCGGTCATGTGGTTCGGCGCCTTCGTCGTCGGACTCAAACTCGGACTGACCTATGAGCGCAATGCTTCGGTGTCGTTCACGGCGGCAGGAAACAACTTCGAGTTGGCGATCGCCGTGGCGATCGGGGTCTTCGGGGTGTCGAGTGGCCAGGCGTTGGCGGGAGTCGTCGGGCCTTTGATCGAAGTACCGGTTCTCGTGGGATTGGTCTACGTGTCATTGGCCGCGAAACGACGGTTCTACGACCGTGCAGAGGGCGCAAACGTTTCTGGACACCGCTGATCCGGGGTCGAACGCCGTGATCGCCCGAGTCGAGCGTCAGTCGAAGAATCGTCTCAGGGCGGCGGCCATCCGTTGCCTTGGGGGAACGCTCGACGGCAAGGCATCCACCATCGGGATCGAGGTATGGATGTGGCCGCGTGCTTCCAGATGTTCGACGGGGACCCCGGCCTTGCGCAAGGTTTCGGCGTAGGCGTTCCCCTCGTCGCGGAGTGGATCGAACTGGCAGGTGACGATCATTGCCGGAGGAAGTCCGGAATGGTCGGTGGCCAGCAGTGGTGACGCCTTGGGATGCGAGCGCTGGTCCTGATCGGCGTAGTGGTTCCAGAACCACTCCATCAGCGACTTCGTCAGGATGAAACCGTCGGCATTTTCGTCGTGCGATCCATGCTGGCGCGAACCATCGGTCACCGGTGTCAGCAGCAATTGACCACGAAGAGACGGACCACCAGCATCTCGGGCCAACAATGCGGCCACGGCGGCGATGTTGGCGCCCGCACTCCAACCGGCGACGGCGATCTTGTCTGGTCGGCCTCCGAGAGTCTCGGCATTGGCCGCCACCCATTGGAGAGCGGCGAAGCCGTCGTCGGCGGCAGCTGGGAAACGATGCTCAGGTGCATGGCGGTAGTTCACCGACACGATCACCGTGTCGGCGCTCACGCACAGTTCGCGGCACAGAGGATCGTCCGAGACGTGACTGCCGATGACCCAGCCTCCCCCGTGGAAATAGACCACGATCGGGTGCGGTCCGGGCGTAGCGGGGCGGTAGAGGCGATACTCGAGACTGG
>JBMTPW010000097.1:0-7075 GCA_049444115.1 Ilumatobacteraceae bacterium
GTCGGCAGTTGGCACTGGCTCCGCGGCTCTGATCGGAGGGATCAGCGACTCGGGCGAGGTTGTTCTTGCAGGGTCAGGGCCCGTTCATAGGCGAGTTTCTTGGAGACACCGAGCGATTCGGCCACATGGGACGCGGCATCCTTGGTTCCGTCGCCGGCGGCGAGCCGTGCTGCCAGGGCACGATCGATGTCGGCCGATGATGCCGCGGCGGGGGCCGGCGCTCCAGCGAGAACGATCACGAACTCGCCCACCGGTTCGTGCGACTCGAAATATGTGGTGGAGTCCGCCAATGTGCCACGCCAGATCTGTTCGTGCACCTTGGTGAGTTCGCGGCAGATGGCGATGCGTCGCTCGCCGCCGCAATGATCCTCGAGATCGCCCAGGGTGCGCAGCAGCCGGTGCGGGGCTTCGTAGAGAACGGTCGTACGGGATTGACGGGCCACGTCGTGGAGTCGCGTCGTGCGTTCGGTACCCCGTCGTGGCAGGAAGCCCTCGAAGACGAAGCGATCGGTCGGTAGTCCACTCACGCTGAGGGCCATGACGAGCGCAGTCGGACCCGGTACGGCGCCGACCTCGAGCCCGCGTTCGATGACTGCGGCCACGAGGCGCGATCCGGGATCACTGATGCCCGGAGTTCCGGCGTCGGTGACCAAGCACACGGATCGACCGCTCTCCAAGGTTTCGACGACGCGACGTAGCGCCGCCATCTCGGTGTGTTCGTCGACTCGAAGCAAGGGGACGTCGATACCAAGGTTGTGCAGCATCAAGCCCGACCGGCGAGTGTCTTCGCAACACACGAGAGCCGCGGACCGCAAGTGCTCGACGGCGCGAGGGGACAGATCGCCCATGTTGCCGATCGGCGTGGCGACGAGGATCAACGCACTCATCGGTGACTCGGCTCCGTGGCAGAGCGGACTTCCAGAATGTCTCCCTGGTGCAGACCCCACCGTTCGAAGGCTCCGCGTCGAGCCTCGATCACCGTGACGGCCTGTCGGACCGGTGCGCAGAATCGGTTCCTCCCGACACCATCGACCTTGATGACCCGCTGGGTCTCGTCCAGATATGCGGCGTCGATCGAAAACTTCATGCCGATGGTGTGGATCCAGCGACAGTGGGGCAGAACCAATGCGCCATCGAAATCGTCTCGGCCGAGAAGTCCGCGCCGACGTTCACGTCGTCCGGTGACGACCTTGGCGCTGGCCAGTACTCGGCCCGAGGAAACGATCCACGCGTCGGAGGCCATGTCTCGCACTATCACACGTTGAAGCGGAACTCCATGACATCTCCGTCGATGGGGTGGTAGTCCTTGCCCTCGATGCGGATCTTGCCCAGTTCTTTGGCTTTGGTCCAGGATCCGATCTCCAAGAGATCGTCCCAGTGGATGACTTCGGCCTTGATGAAGCCGCGCTGGAAATCGGTGTGGATGCGGCCGGCACATTCGGGAGCCGAGGATCCGGCATGGAAAGTCCAGGCCCGTGATTCCTTCTCGCCGGTGGTGAAGTACGTCCGCAATCCGAGTAGGTGGTACGCGCTGCGCACCATGCGGAAGAGCGCACCCTCACCGAGACCGAACCCTTCCAACATCTCCGCTCGCTCGACGGGATCGGTGATGGTGGCCGCCTCTGCTTCGAGTTGCACGCACATACCGATCACTTCGACGTTTGCTCCAGCCGTGGCGAATTCGTCGCGCACGCGTTGCTCCATGGCGGGAATCGTCTCGAGCTCGTTCTCTCCGACGTTCACCACCGCCAGTACGGAGCGATTGGTCAGCAAGAAGTACGGCTTCAAGATCTCTCGCCACTCATCGTTCAGCCCTGCTCGATACAAAGGCAGTCCTTGGCTGAGCGCATCGTGGGCGGCTTGTAGGGCTTCAACCTCACCAGCCGCGGATTTGTCCAACTTCGCCTGGCGGGTGGCCTGGGTGAGTCGTCTCTCGATTGTTTCCAGATCGGCGAGTGCCAGTTCGATCTCGACCACGCGCAAGTGTTCCAGTGGATCGGACGGACCGGGAACGTCGTCGTCCACGAAGGCCCGCAAGACCAACACGATGGCGTCCACTTCGCGGATGTTGGCCAGGAACTTGTTGCCGAGACCTTCGCCCTTGCTGGCCCCTTCCACGAGACCCCCGATGTCCACCACTTCCACGGCCGCGTGCACGATGTTCTTCGACTTCGACATGGCCCCGAGACGGTCCAGTCGGTCATCGGGAACCTTGGCCACGCCGATGTTCGGGTCCTTGGTGGCAAAGGCGTAGGGAGCGGCCAAGGCCCCACCACCAGTCAGGGCGTTGTAGAGAGAGCTTTTTCCTGCGTTGGGCAGGCCGACCAGACCGAAGCGTTCCATGAGGAATGTCAGGCTACCGAGGGACGCCCAGGCGTCGAGGAAGAAGTTAGGCGGACGACTAAATATCTTCTACGATTGAGCGTTCCCGGCGTACTGAGGAGACTGACATGGCATCACCGATCAAGTTTGCCCACGTCGTACTGAAGACCGCGCAGTACGCCGAGATGGTGGAGTGGTGGACGGACTTCTTGGACGCCGACGTTCGTCATGGCGACGATTTCATTTCCTTCTTGTCCTACGACGACGAACACCATCGTTTGGCCATTGCCCATCTGCCACACCTGCAACCCAGGGACAAGAAGTCGGTCGGTGTCGAACATTTCGCCTTCACCTACGCCTCCCTGGACGACCTTTTCGCACAGTACGAGCGGATGAAAGCGAAGGGTCTGCTGCCGTATTGGACCATCAATCACGGCATGAATTTCTCGGCCTATTACCGCGATCCCGACGGGAATCAGGTGGAAGCACAGATCGACTGCATGTCCGTGGAGGATTCCATCGATTTCATGGCCTCGGATGTCTTCGCCGCCAATCCGATCGGTGTCGATGTGGATTTCGAAGCACTCATCGTTCGTCGGCGTGCTGGCGAAGATGTGTCGACCTTGATCGACTACGCGTCAGCGGGCACTTGAGGTGACCGGTGCGTCGGCGCGTCGACGTAGTCGGGAATGGGTGGAGAACGAACTCATCACCGCTGCGGCCGACCTGCTGGGTGAGGTGGGACCGCGAGCTCTCAGTGTGCGCATGATCGCCGAACGCGCCGGAGTCAATCACGGTCTCGTACACCACTATTTCGGGGGCAAAGCCGAGTTGCTGCGAGCCGCCATGGCGCGATTGGTGGATGAGCATCGCGATTTCGCCAAGGAGAAGTCCGGCGGACGGGTGCTGCCGGTCCCGCTGGCATTGACCGGGGACCCCCGCTACTTGCGGGCCGTGGTGCGTGCCGTCCTGGACGGCGACAACGAACTGGCGACCACCGAAGTGACCACCGGAGCGTCCATTCCTCGGTCGGTCCTCGAGCATTTGACGGCACGCCGTGGGGCGAGCGAACCCGACATCGAAACCAAGGCTCTGGTGGCTGCGGGAATGGCCTTCGAGATGGGTTGGGCCGCACTGGAACCGTTCATCATGGCGGTCGTCGATGTCGACGGTGAGGAGGCCGAAGCGGTACGTGAGTTGGTTCGCTCCCGACGGGTGGAGTTCTTCGGGAGCATTCGATGATTCTCGACACCGATGTGGCCATCGTCGGTGGTGGACCGGTGGGAAGTCTCCTCGCGCTCTTGCTCGACGACTACGGAGTTCGCAATGTGGTCATCGAGAGGGATCTCGAGCCGTACCACCTTCCGCGAGCCATTGTGATGGACGATGAAATCCAAAGGCTCTTCCACGATCACGGTCTGGGACCTCGGTTGACGGCGATGACGACACCGCTCCGCGGTGCCGATTTCGTCGATGTGAATCGGAATCGCATTCTCGGTGCCGATGTTCCCGAGGTCGGTCTGCAGGGTCTGCCTCCCGTGGTGTGTCACTTCCAACCCGACTTGGATCGGTTCTTGCAGAGCGCGGCCATCTCGCGCGGCACCGATTTCCGACGCGGGCGAACGGCGACCTCTCTCGATGTCGGTTCCGACGGAGTAGTCGCCGACCTGGATGACGGAACGAGGGTCAGGAGCCGGTGGCTCGTCGGATGTGACGGAGCCTCCAGTTGGACTCGTCGAACCATCGGGTTGCCGTTGGAGGATTTGCGCTTCGATCAGCAATGGCTGGTCGTGGACGTCGCGTTGAGGGACGGTCGTGGGGATCATCTGCCCTCGGTCTTGCAGCAGGTCTGTGATCCGGCACGTCCGGTCACGTACGTACCTGGACATGCACGGTTTCGACGGTGGGAGTTCCAGATCCAACCCGACGAAGATGTCGACGAATTGCTGGGGGAGTCCGGCCTCTGGAGACTCCTCGATGGCTGGCTCGCCCCCGAGGATGCCGACATCGTGCGCGCTGCGGCCTATCGATTCCACGCCGTGGTGGCACCAGCCCTGCAGGACGGCCCGGTCTTCCTGGCTGGAGATGCCGGTCATCAGATGCCACCGTTCTTGGGTCAAGGGTTGAATTCCGGATCGCGCGACGCCGCCAACCTGGCGTGGAAATTGGCATTGGTCCATCGCGGCCGGGCCCCGGACCGCCTCCTCGAGACATACTCGATGGAGCGCGTTCCGCATGTGCGCAGCACCGTCGAACACGCCGTTGACATGGGTCGCTTGATCGACCAACTGGCCGGCCGCGAAAGTCATGGGATCGATCACAGCGCCGGCTACGGCGGACAGCGGCCGCAACCACGACTGGATGCGGGATTCGTCATTCCCGGCCATGCTTGGGTGGGGCGCCCCATGGCGTACCACCGCGCGGTATACGACCAACTCCGTTACGACGGTGTGTCGTTCGTTCTGGTCACAACCGACGACGATGTGCTGGTTCCACGGGTGCTCGAAAGCGCCGGTTGTCGACGCGTCGTCGTGGACGGCGGCGTGACCGACGGCCATCAAGTGGTTCTCGTCCGCCCGGATGGCTACGTGGCAGCGATGGCCCGCGATGTCGACGAGCTGATGAGAGCGACCGACTATCTGAAGGAGTTCCTGTGACCACGACCGTGACGTTGACCGGAACCGGAGTGCCCCATGTGGCGCCCGGTCGGGCCGGGGCTGGGGTGTTGGTGTCGTACGACTCATGCCACCTGCAATTCGATGCCGGACGGGCCACGGTGCTTCGCCTCGCCGAAGCCGGTGTCACACCCGGTGACCTGGCTGCGCAGTTCGTGACTCACTATCACAGTGATCACGTGGTGGATCTGGTGGATGTCGTGATGACGCGGTGGATCATGGGCCAGTTGCGTCCTGCGCCTCCGCTCGACGTCGTGGTCCCGGACGGACCAGCGGCGACTTTCGTCCGTCGGATGCTCGATCCATACGAGGACGACGTGTCGATCAGGCGGGAGCATGTGGGATCACCAGCGATTTCGATCAATGTGTTGCCCTTCGTGCCCACTTCGACATCGACCGTGGTGTGGCGGAGTCCAGACGGAAGAATCCTGGTCGAGGCGGTTGGGGTGCATCACGAACCGGTCGAGGCTGCCGTGGCGTATCGCGTGACGACACCTGATGGAGTGGTGGTTGTCTCTGGAGACACTCGAGTTTGCGACGAAGTGTTCGAATTGGCCCGTGATTCGGACGTTCTCGTCCATGAGGCCTGCAGAAAGTCATCCATGGCCACGGCGATTGCGGGGAGTGCCTTCGAGAAGATCTTCGATTACCACGCCGACACGACGCAGCTCGGCGAGTTCGCTCAACGCTTCGCCATTCGCCCCATGGTGCTCACACATTTGATTCCCCAGCCGCGCAATGAACGTGATGTCGAGGGGTTCGAGCGGGATTTGCGCAATGCGGGGTACACGGGTCGGGTCACGGTGGGACAGGACCTGGACAGAGTGGTGATCGGTTGATGAGCGATCACGAGAGTTCAGCCTGGCTCTTTCGTAATCAGGTGATCCTCGGCGTCGTGCACCTGGCCGCAACATGGTTCATGGTGGGATTGATTTGGACGATCCATTTCGTGCATTACCCCCTGTTCGCGTTCGTCGGTGCTGACGACTACGTGACGTTCCAGGCAGAACACGTCGATCGGATCGGCAAGCTGCTCCTCGTTCCCTGGGCGGTCGAAGGCGTCGGCATCTTGGCCATGTTGATGTTGGCGCATCGATCGAAGGCCCGTTTGTTTCGGATGCTGGCCGTGTCAGGAGCAGTAGCGATGGGAGTGATCCTGATCATCAGCGGATTCTTCTCGGCGCCGGCTCATGGAGAATTGGCCGATGGATTCGATGCGGACGTGCATGGGGACCTCATGCGCGCAGACCTGATTCGAACAATCGCTTGGACGATTCGGGGTGGAATATCGATCTGGTTGATGCGTTTATTGCTGTTGCAAAACAGACGTGACATATCGAACATCACGAAGTGATACCGCGACTAGATGTCGGCTGCTCATCGCTGGATACTGTGCGTCATCGGAGAGATCCGAACCCCCATACGACTCGGTCGAACTGTTTCGACCGCTAGGACAAGGAGATCCCCCAATGCGAAAGAGAAATGCTTTCATGGCCTTGATGGCCGCCGGATCATTGGTCCTCGCAGCTTGCGGCGAGGACACCGACACCGCCGCAAACCCCGACGCAACCGAAGCATCAGCCACCGATGATGGCTCGATGGATGCCGAAGGTGACATCGTGGCGGTTGCCACGGCCGCTGGCTCGTTCAACACTCTGGCCACGGCTCTCGAAGCTGCCGGTCTTGTGGAGACACTGCAGAGTGAAGGCCCGTTCACCGTTTTCGCACCGACCGATGATGCGTTCGCTGCTCTGCCGGCCGGTTTGATCGACGCGCTTCTGCTTCCTGAAAATGTCGAAGTCTTGAAGAAGATCCTCTTGTTCCACGTGATCTCCGGGAGCGAAGTCACCTCGGACATGGTGACTGCTGGTGATGTCGAGATGGCCAATGGTGCAATGGCGACAATCGTGGTCGACGGTTCATCCATCACCATCGCCGGTGCTCCGATATCCGGAGTTGATGTCGAAGCATCGAATGGTGTGATCCATGTGCTGGATGCCGTGATGGTGCCGTCAGACGTGGATGTCGACGCCTTGCTCGCCGGCTGATTCGAATAGAGGCGAATACCTGTGGGGGGG
>JBMTPW010000098.1:0-6925 GCA_049444115.1 Ilumatobacteraceae bacterium
CGACGTCGCCGAGGCACGGGGAATCGCGCAACTCGTCCAGACCCTCTCCAAGCGCGCCTGGCGCGACATCGCCATCTTGGCCCGCACCAATGCTCAACTTCCGGTGATCGCCGCCGCACTCGAATCATGCGGCGTTCCGGCGCGGCTGGTGACCAGCCAGATGCACGATCCTTTGCGACGTGTCCTGCGCGAAGTGGAGGACCTTCCTGGTCCCGGTCGACTGGCGGCCTGGTCGAAGGACGTCTGGTCCGATCCCTCCCCCTCGTTCCTGGCCGACGATGTCACGGATTTCGTGTCGTCGTCCGAGACGACCTCCACCACCGAATCAGCGGACATCCGCCGACGAGTGGCTCGGGCCATCGAAGAATTCCTCGCCGAGGGCGGTGGGGATGGTCGAGCATTTGCTGCCTGGGTGCGGGCCAACCGACCCTTCGATGCCGACACGCCATCCGACGCTGTCGACTTGGTGACCTTCCATTCGGCCAAGGGTCGAGAATGGGACCATGTCGTCGTGGCCGGATGCGAGACGGGCCTGGTGCCCCATGCTTCGGCCCAGACCCCGATCGAAGTGGACGAAGAGATCCGTTTGGCCTACGTCGCTCTCACCCGCGCCGCCGATCGTCTCGTTCTCACCTACGCCCGCAGCCGTCGGGGACGCAAGCGGGATCGCAGTCCCTTGATCGAAGGTGCCAACCACCGCGACGAACCGTCCCCACCGGGCGCGAGCCTGAGTACGGAGTTCCGTCGACGTCGTTCGGAGCTCTTCGTCGTCGACCCCGTCTGGGAGGAACTGCTCAAATGGCGCGCCAACGCCGGGCGCGCCGCCCAGATTGCTCCCAGTGCCCTGTGTCCCGATGACGTCCTCCGTCGAATCGCCGAAACCGAACCGGCTTCGGAAACCGAACTGGCAGCCATCCCCGGCGTGGGTCCGATGTTGGCGCGCCGGGCGGGATCGCGCATCCTCGAAGCGGTCAGTCGTGGCCGTCGTGACGCTGTCGTTCCTGATTGAGTTCGGCGAAACGCTCGGCCCGTACCGAGATGAAAGTCCCCACCGCTTCCGCGCAGAGTCGGTCCCCCGCATGGATCTCACCAGAGGTCATGATCTTGCGGCCGTTCACACCGTCGAAACGACCGGTGATCCGCAAGGGTTGATGGAGGGGAGTCGGCGATCGATAGGTGACTTCGAGACGACCGGTCATTCCCGGAGCGCCCGACAATGCCTGGGCGAAACCGAGAACCTCGTCGAAAATGGCGGCAATGAGTCCACCATGCAGGCATCCCGGTGGTCCTTCATAGGCCGATCCGTAGGTCACCGTGGCCGTGATCTCGTTGTCGGAGGATTCGAGACTCACGATCGATGCCAGGGCATTGAGCGGCCCGGTCACCGGGCTGTAACTGATGAAGCCGTGCGGAGCACCTCCCACCGCTCCTTCAGCCGTGCCGTGGTACGTCCGTCCGTGGGGACCCGATTCGAGAACATCGGCGGCCTGCTCGATCAGATCGGCGACTCGCGCCACCTCGTCGTCCGAGGCCAACGTGGTGGCGGCGTGTTGAAGCAAACGGCGAGTGGCCTGAGCCAACCGCAGCCGCGGCTCGTCGACGGCGAAGGATCGACCGCTCCGCTGTTGAAAGGCCTTCTTCGCATCCAGATCGAGTGGCGATTTGTTCGCCTTGGCCCAGAAGTTGTCCGCGGTGGATTCGCTCATGGTTCGACTCCGTTCATCAGCGTTCCAGATCGACGATCACCGGGGAATGATCGCTCGGCTTGTCGCCCTTGCGGGCCTGGCGATCGATGACGCACCAACGCGAACGAGCCTTCACCGACGCCGATCCCAGAATGAGATCGATACGCATTCCCTCTCCCTTGTTGAACGCTCCGGCGCGGTAGTCCCACCACGAGTACATCCCGCCGGCGTCGTAGTGGTGCCGAAAGAGGTCGTACAAGCCCCAGCCCTCCACGCGTCGCAAGGACTCCCGCTCCGGCTCGCTGACATGGGTCGCGCCAGCGAACTTGGTGGGATCGTGCACGTCACGGTCATCCGGCGCAATGTTGAAATCCCCGGCCACGACGACCTCTCGGGTCGGGTCGGTGTCGGCGCGCAGATGGGCCAGCAGTCGTTCCATCCAGGCCAGTTTGTAGCGATAGTGCTCGTTCTCCAGGTCCCGGCCGTTCGGCACGTACACGCTGCTGATCCGGATCCCGCCACAGGTCGCCGTTATCAGTCGGGCCTCGGGGTCGGCCGTCCCACCGTCGCCGAAATTACGCACCACGTCCTCGAGACCCACCCGGCTCACGATGGCCACGCCGTTCCATTGGCCCTGGCCATGGTGGGCCGAGGCGTATCCGAGTTCGGCGAATCGCTCGCTGGGAAAGGCATCCTCGGCCAACTTGGTCTCTTGCATGCACACCACATCGGGATCGACATCGGCCAGCCACTCTTCCACTCGCGGCTGGCGAGCCCGCAGGGAGTTCACGTTCCACGTGGCGATACGCACGGTCCAACCGTAATCAACAACCTCTGGTTCGCCCCATCCGGATCAGCGGGCCGTCGTGCTCTTCCCGGCGCGAACCGACGTCGCCGGCACGGCTCTGGTTCGTCCGGCCGCCACGCGTCCAGTCGTGAGGGACTTCGCTTTGGCGACCGTTTTCTTCGCCGGATTCGGTTTCGCCGTGCTCTTCTTCGCCGTTGTCTTGGCCACAACTTTCTTCACCGTCGTCTTCACTGTCGTCTTCGCCGTGGATTTCGACGCGCTCTTGGTGGCCGTCTTCTTCCCCGCTGCCTTCTTCGCAGTCGACGTCTTCTCTGCCGACTTCTTCGCCGTCGGACTCTTCTCCAGTGCCTTCTTCGCGGTCGAACTCTTCTCTGCCGACTTCTTCGCAGTCGACTTCTTCGCGATCGAACCCTTCTCCGCGGCCTTCTTGACGGGTGATTTGGTGTCGGCCAACCGCACGTTGATACTCCGCCGTCCGGCGATGATCTCCACCACCTCGAAGATCAGCTCGTCACCCAATTTCATGACGTCGCGGGCAGAACGAGGCGGCGGAGAACCGAGAAGTCGTAGCGGCACGTATCCGCGTACGTCACCCAACGTCACATAGGCACCGTGAGACGAATAGCTCTCCACCTTTCCCGTCACCTGCGAACCCACGGGATTCCGCTCCACGAAATGCAAGAAGGGCAGGATGTCGTTCACGGTGCGCGAACCATCCGAGGCTGCAGCGGGTGTCGCAACGATGTCCTCGGTCTTGTTCGGCCGTGTCGAGGTGTTCGCATTCTTGGCGCGCGCCCGCAAGGTCGCCCCGGGGGGCGGCGTCTTCGGAACAGGCATCGGCTTCATGGCTGCGGCACTGATCTTGGCCCGGGTCCTCTTTGCCGGCCTCTCCTCGGCATCCCCGTCACCAGCTTGCTTGGCGTCGCGCACCGCCCGACGGCTCTTGTCGCCGCGTACCGGAACGCGCTCGACGAAGACCCACCCGATGTTGGGAACGGGCTTGCCACCGATCAGACGCCCATCGTCGAACAGCCACGGGTACTGACCGTGGAATTCCTGGTAACTGTCGTTCGAGAGAATGGCCGCGCCCACCTTCTCGGCGATGTTCAGGACGAAGGCGTCTCCCCGGCCGACGGTTCCCGCTGGTGGCGTCACCAACTCGTTGTGCTCCACGGCCTTGTCGAAGGCCCCGACCTCTTTCGGGTCGATCCGATGACCGAAGGTCGCGTCCACGATGACGGTCACCACCGTCTTCGGATGCTCCTCCATGAACGCCAGGACCGCCTCGTTCAACTGGGCGAGACTGGGCCGCGCCCGGCCCTCCGTGGCCAAATTCGAGCCGTCCACGATGACGTGTTCGGCCTTGGGCCGTCGGGCCGAGGGCACTTGTTTGCGTGGTCCGGCGGACTTGTTCATACGTCATCAGTCAACCACCTACGACCCCTCTCAGCAGGGATGACGTACCAAAGGCGTACGATGATCGTGTGACCGTTTCAACGCCCTTCGCCGCCGTCCTCTGGGATTTCGGAGGGGTCATCTTGAGCAGTCCATTCGAAGCCTTCAACCGGTTCGAGATCGAGCACGGAATTCCTCTCGACACCATCCGCCGGCTCAACGCCACCGACCCCGACACGAATGCTTGGGCCCGGTTCGAGCGGAGCGAGATCTCCGCCGCCGAATTCGACACCCTCTTCGCCGTCGAAGCGGAGGCGGCCGGGCACCGGATTCGGGGTTACGAGGTACTGGCGCTCCTGCGGGGCGACATCCGACCCGAGATGGTGCGCGCCCTCGACCTGGTCCGATCCGCCGGGTACAAGACGGCCTGTCTCACCAACAATGTGCACGATCCCGCGGCTGGATCCCTCGCCGAGGCGGCCCCATCGGCGCCGCAGCGCGAACGCGACCTGGCCGAGATCATGGCGCGGTTCGACGCCGTCGTCGAAAGTTCCAAGGTGGGCGTGCGCAAACCCGAACCGGCTTTCTACGAGATCGCCTGCGATCTGCTCCAGGTCGCGCCGGTGAGTTGTGTCTTCCTCGACGACCTCGGGGTCAATCTCAAACCGGCGGCCGCCATGGGAATGACCACCATCAAGGTGCACTCGGCGGATCAGGCCCTCACCGATCTGGAAGGAATTCTCGGGTTGACGCTCAGGTGACGCAGACACCCACCGTCGGACGTCGCCGACGGGAAATCAGAATCCAGCGAATGTGTCGTCCATCAGGTCGACCAGTTCCTGATCGTGGACGGTCTTGGATCCCGTGGCCGGACTGCCGCTTTCCACCCGGGCCACATGGCGCAGGTCGTATCCCTGGTCTTTGATACGCCAGAAGCGATGCTCCACGAAGTTCCACGGACCCATGTTGCTCGGCTCCTCCTGGAGCCAGACGACCTCGCGCGCCTGCGGATACGACCGCAGGACGTCGGCCATCTGGTCGATCGGGAACGGATAGAGCTGTTCGACGCGGACAACTGCCACCGGCGCCTTGCGGCGATCTCTCTCGGCCATGGCATCCCAGACGACCTTGCCCGCACAGAAGACCACCCGCTTCACGGCTGAACGGTCGATGACGAAGGGGTCATCCAGAACTTCCTGGAACGATCCGGTCTCGAGATCGGCCACTTTCGACCGGGATTGGGCCATGCGCAAGGGCTGCTTGGGCGTGAAGATCACCAGGGGCTTGCGGACGGTCCGATGCATTTGGCGACGCAGGACATGGAAGTACTGAGCAGCGGTCGTGGCGTTCACCACCTGGATGTTGTCTTCGGCACACAATGTGAGGAAGCGTTCGATGCGCGCCGAACTGTGCTCGGGTCCCTGACCCTCGTACCCATGGGGTAGCAGCAACACCAGTCCGTTGCGCTGATTCCACTTGTCCTCGGCAGCCACCAGGTACTGATCGATGATGATCTGCGCACCATTCACGAAGTCTCCGAATTGCGCCTCCCACAGCACCAGGGCTTCCGGGTTGGCGTGGGCGTAGCCGTACTCGAATCCGAGCGCGGCGTACTCGCTCAAGAGCGAGTCGTAGACCCAGAACTTGGCGGCACCCGGAAGTTCGGCAACCGGAATCCAGACGTTCTCGTTCACGTTGTCCACGAGTGCGGCATGGCGCTGACTGAAGGTACCGCGACGTGAATCCTCGCCTGCCAACCGCACCGGGAACCCTTCGAGAACCAGCGAGCCGAAGGCCATCAATTCGGCGGTGGCCCACTCCAGTACACCCTGTACGTGATACATCTTCGAGCGCGCTACGAACTGCTTGCCCAGTTTCGGGTGAACGGTGAAACCTTCGGGATAGTTCGTGAGTTGATCGAAGATGCGATCCAAGGCCGAACGATCCACGCCCGTTTCGACATGGGGCAGAACCCCCACTGGCTTCGGAGGCTTGGAAACCTTCATCGGACTCGGTGCGTGCGCACGGGTCTCGTCCAAGGCCGCCTGCAGCTTCGACTGGAAATCGTCCAGCGCTTGTTCGGCTTCCTCGATGGTGATGTCGCCGCGGCCGACCAATGTCTCGACGTACAACTTGCGGACGCTGCGCTTGTCGGCGATCGCCTTGTACATGAGCGGTTGGGTGTAGCTGGGGTCGTCACCCTCGTTGTGGCCGTGCTTGCGGTAGCAGACCATGTCGATGACCACGTCCTTGTGGAAACGTTGTCGGTATTCCCAGGCCAGACGGGCCACACGGACACAGGCCTCGGGATCGTCGCCATTGACGTGGAAGATCGGTGCCTGGACCGTCTTGGCCACGTCGCTGCAATACAGCGACGAACGGGCGAACTGAGGAGCGGTGGTGAAGCCGATCTGGTTGTTGATGATCAGATGGATGGTGCCGCCCACCCGGAATCCCATGGTGTCCGACATCGCCAGACATTCGGCCACGATCCCCTGGCCGGCGAAGGCCGCGTCACCGTGGATCAGGATCGGAAGTGCCGGGAAGGACCCCGGTGGTTCGATCTGGTCCTGACGGGCCCGCACCATTCCCAGTACCAGCGGATCCACGGTCTCCAAGTGGCTGGGGTTGGCGGCCAATTCGATCTTGATCTCACGTCCGGCCGGACTGTGGTGCACACCCGAAGCCCCGAGGTGATACTTGACGTCGCCCGATCCCTGCACCGTCGAAGGATCCACGTGCCCTTCGAATTCGGCGAAGAGTTGATCCAGGCTCTTGCCCATCACGTTGGCCAATACGTTCAAACGCCCGCGGTGAGCCATTCCGAGAACGGCCGAATCGAGTTCGGCTCCGGCCGCCCGCGAGAGAATCTCGTCGAGAATGGGGATGGCACTTTCTGCTCCCTCGAGGCCGAATCGCTTGGTTCCCACATACTTGGTGGCCAGGAATTTCTCGAAAGCTTCGGCGGCGTTCAAGCGTTCCAGGATGCGACGCTTCTCGTCCTTGGAGAGCTGGAACTGCACCCCCTCGAAATGGG